>JBDNIA010000044.1:0-2139 GCA_041688525.1 Crocinitomicaceae bacterium
ATTAGTCACGGTATTTATTACAGTTGTTTATAGTATAATCGGTATTATTGGTATTGGTCTATTATCTGGATTGATACAAGAACCTTTACGATTTTTCAATGGATGAATCCATCATGATTGATGAAAGCAAATAGGGGAATGACTAAATACTTACACTGTACACTGCTGATATCACCTATGTAAAAATGTCACCTTAACCAACGGAAGTACTATTATGCAAAAGACTCTGATATAATGGATCAATTAACAATAACCGAAGCAGCATTTGTAAAAATACAAGGTCTTCTTGCTGAAGAAAATAATCCTGAAATTAAACTTAGAACGTTCGTTCAAGGTGGTGGATGCAGCGGGTTCACTTATGGATTTACATTAGATGAAGTGCAGAATGATGACGACTTCACAATAGAACGCGAGAATGTTACTGTTCTAATTGATGCTATGAGTATGCAATATTTAGTTGGATCGGTCGTAGATTATAAAGAAGACTTGCAAGGCAACAGCTTCAGTATTTCTAATCCAGGTGCTACAAGTACATGTGGGTGTGGAAGTAGTTTTTCAGTTTAATATAAGAGGAGAAAATCATGGCATATTCAAGCAAAGTACTTGAACACTACGAAAATCCACGCAATGTGGGTAAGTTCGAAATAGATGACACCGTTGGTACTGGAATGGTCGGGGCCCCGGCTTGTGGTGACGTGATGAAGTTGCAAATCAAAGTCGTAGACGATGTTATCATTGATGCGCGTTTTAAAACGTATGGCTGCCTTACTAGTAATGCACTAATCAATACTCCAACCAAATCAAAAAAAATAAGTGACCTAGTCATTGGTGACGAAGTATTAGCGTGGAACGGAACTAACATCGTTAATCAAAAGATTCGAGCAGTACTCAAACATTCAGTTACAATTGATGATTTATTAGTAGTAACGTTTCAAAGAGAAACAAGTAGAAAAAATATTAAATCTAAAACTTTTAGTCTAATATGTACTAAAGAACATATTTTTTGGAACGCTGATAACACTCCAGTTGAAGCACAACAACTAGTGGCTGGGCAAGAACTGTATGAAATCACTGAACATGAGTTAAGGATTCTCACTAACAATCGACACAGAGTTGATTTGAAAGAAAAAAACAGCAAAAGAATGACAGAGTGGAATACACAGTTTGACCACTCTGTGTTACCGCAAAATCAGCCAGGATATGTGTGCAAGGATTTGCCGTTAAAAAAACAACGATCGGCAGAAGCCTCCAGAAAAAATTGGGAAAATCCTGTATATGTGGATAAATGGAGACAAGGTATGGCGAATATAGACCGTTCCGTCCCAACTAGCATAGAAAAAAAATATATTAACTTGTTTGAAAAAAATAACGTAGCTGCAAAATGGTGTTCAGGTAAAGTATGGATACAATCAAGTACTGGGCCAGTTAGTCCAGACTTTGTTGTTCCTGGCAAGAAAAAATGCATCGAAGTATACACTAAAAATATGCCAAAATTTATGCAGGATCGATCTGATGAATCCGATTATGTGGTAAATCGTAAGCAACAATTGGCTTCAGCTGGATATGACTCCTTATTTTTAGCTGTAGAAGAAATTGATACCTCGTTGAAACAGGTACAAAACTTTATCCACAATGGCATGAAAATTGTGTCAGTGTCAGCGGTTACTCATCACAATCAACTAAGAGGGTGCGAACGGGATGATAAGAAGGTTGTGGTATACGATCTTAAATTGGAAGACGGCGCTCATGTGTTTTTCTCAGAACGAGTAGGTTCACATAATTGTGGTTCAGCCATTGCCTCCAGTAGCCTCATTACCGAAATGGTCAAAGGTATGACACTAGATCAGGCAGGCGCGATCAAGAACAGCGAACTGGCAGAAGAGCTATCACTGCCTCCTGTTAAGATACACTGTAGTATTCTTGCAGAAGACGCTATCAAAGCAGCGGTGGCAGACTACAGATCAAAACATGATAACGCTAACGCATAAGGCAGCCGTAAATGATTACCTTAACAGACAAGGCTAAGCAAAAAATAACACAGCTTCTTAAACATCGTGGACACGGTGACGGAGTTAGACTAGGTGTTAAAACTACAGGATGTAGTGGGTTGGCGTATACTTTTGAGTATGTAGATGTGTA
>JBDNIA010000335.1:0-3111 GCA_041688525.1 Crocinitomicaceae bacterium
AACTATGCGTTCAAATATTTCTCGAATAGCAATTGGCAATTGATTGTTCCAAACATCATCTGAAAGTTCGCCTTTGATAATGTTGACGTGCAGATTTCCATCACCTGCGTGTCCGTAACAAACTGATTTGAAACCGTATTTGTCGCCAACTGCTTTTACATGCTTCAACAAATCAGGTAAATAATACCTTGGAACGACAGTATCTTCCTCTTTGTAAACCGAATTTGATTTCACGGCTTCCCCAACTTTACGTCGCAATTGCCAAAGTTTCTCTTTTTGCGCCTCATTTTCGGCGAAGAGAATTTCATCTGTTTCAAAATCTTCGAGAACGTTCATAATTTTCTCGCAATCTTCCATCAAAATAGCCAAATTGAATCCGTCTACTTCGATTAATAAATGCGCAGCGTGACGTTCATCTACTATTACGCTGTCGTCTTGCATGAAGTTTTTAGTCCAAATCAGGGCATCACGTTCCATAAATTCCATTCCGCTCGGTGTAATTCCAGCTTTGAAAATAGAAGCCACTGCTCGACAAGCTTCGGTCGCGTCAAAAAATGGAACCAACATGAGTAAATTGTGTGTCGGATGAGGTATGAGTTTCAAAACGATTTTAGTCACGATTCCAAGCGTTCCTTCGCTTCCTACGACCAATTGGGTGAGATTGTATCCCGTAGCGTTTTTGAGTACGTTTGCGCCTGTCCAAATGACTTCGCCGTTTGGTAAGACCATTTCTAGGTTAAGCACATATTCGTTGGTTACTCCATATTTTACAGCTTTCGGTCCACCGCTGTTTTCAGCAACATTTCCGCCAATGAAACAACTCCCTTTACTCGCAGGATCAGGTGGATAAAAAAGACCTTTTTCTTTGACAGCATCTTGCAATACTTGTGTAATGACTCCTGGTTCTGTCGTTACTTGTGAATTGTTCTCATCAATTTTAAGAATCTTGTTGAACTTCTCCATGCTCACCAAAACACCATTTTTCAAAGGAATTGCGCCGCCTGAAAGTCCAGTTCGGGCGCCACAAGGTGTCACAGGAATACTTTTCTCATTGCAATAACGCATAATCAAACTGATTTCGTCTACTGTTTTTGGAATCAATAACAATTGAGGCAACACGAGAATATCTTCCGTTTCATCGTGTCCATATTCTTCTAAAGTAGCCTCGTCAAATCGACATCTTTCACCTAATAAATCTGCAAAAAATGAATGTGCCTGATTAAATATTTCGTGCCTTGTCATTTGTTTCTCATTCAATTATTAATTCTTTTTCTTGGACCGCTTCGTTGTTAGAATCTGGAAAGTTGGATTTAAATTAAGTCAATCAGGTCAACTTACTGACTGATTCATATTCTATACTCCATTCTCCATATTCTACACCTTATTTCCCTTTAATTGAGTTCCAAGTAGCGTATAAATTATCTTGTTTTGGTCTATCATTATCTAGCGCAGCAAGCGGTTCACATTCGCTCCATTCCTCTTGCATTTCTTTTGGTAAAGCTTGATATAGAGATGTTCCCTTTGACTTCCAAGCTATCATTTCGTCGCTGACTTCCTTGATAATTTTCGCAGGATTTCCTACAACTAGACTTCTAGCTGGAATTTCCATTTTTCCAGGGATAAAACAAAGTGCACCGATGATACATTCTTTGCCGATTTTTACATCGTCCATAACCACAGCATTCATTCCGATCAAACAATTCTCGCCAATATCGCCGCCGTGAATAATTGCTCCATGACCAATATGTGCACCTTTTCGCAGGTATACAGTCGTTCCGGGAAACATGTGAACGGTACAATTTTCTTGCACATTACAGCCATCTTCAATAATTATTTGTCCCCAATCGCCGCGCAAAGCTGCGCCAGGTCCGATATAAACATCTTTACCAATGATCACATTTCCTGTGACAGTTGCCATTGGGTGAACGAAACTACTCGGGTCGCAAACCGGTTTAAAACCTTTGAATTCGAAGAAAGCCATGTTTTTAGTTTGCTCAAATTTAACTATTTTAGCATGAAAACAAACGATGAGTTATTGCGATTTTTGTTTGAATAAGCCACTGGATGATTTGAATAGAATCTATCACGATACGGCATATGGCTTTCCAAATCAATACGATAACGAACTTTTTGGACGACTAATTTTGGAAATAAACCAAACAGGATTGTCTTGGGCTTTGATGTTAAAGAAAGAGAAAGACTTTCGTTTGGCCTTCGATAATTACGATATTACCAAAATTGCCGGTTATGATTATGTTAAAATATCAGAATTACTAGCCAATTCAGGTATAATTCGCAACCAATTGAAGATAAATAGCGTTATTTTTAATGCGCAGAAGATACTAACGCTTCAAGAAGAGTTTGGATCGTTCAGCAAATGGTTGGATAGTCAACATCCATTGACAAAAGAAGAGTGGACGAAATTATTTAAACGAAATTTCAAATTTACTGGCGGAGAAATCGTTAATGAGTTTTTAATGAGCACAGGATATTTAAAAGGTGCTCATGACGAAAATTGCACGATTTTTGCAAAGATTTTAGAACAGAAACCAAAATGGAAAATATGATGTTAAGAAATAGTTTATTTTTAATTGCTTTTATTTTTTCATTGAACGCTTCCGCACAATTTGGCGTCACGATTGGTCCAACGGTAGTAAAGTCTTTAGGTTCGCCAAAAGCGCTCATGGGTTTTCATATTGGCGGAGAACTATCGCAAGATGATGAATCCAGTTATTTTGGACGAATTAGTTTTATGCCTGGCTCAACTGAGGCCAGTTTAAATGAAATAGCTTTAACAGGAAATACTTCAAGTGCGCCCTATGCAACAACGTCATTTACTACTAAAACCAATTTCACCAGAATAGAAGGTGGTGTCCGATATTACTTAGGTGACGGTTACGAGACAGGATTATCGGCTTATGGAGGCTCTAAATTGGTAATCGCTTTCAACAAAATCAAAGCTGATTATACTCCATACGATGAGGTACTATATCGATTACCAGATGGAGCAGCTACTTTCGGAACTGTATTTGGTTTCGGTTTTGGACTTCAAGGTGGCGTGAAATATGGTATCATTGGACTGGGAACAATTTACTTTGATGCAGGTCTTGA
>JBDNIA010000336.1:0-17172 GCA_041688525.1 Crocinitomicaceae bacterium
ATTGAAGTTCTTAAAGGGAAGTTTGGAGGAGTGGAATTGGGGAAGGTTTTCTTGCTTGAATCACCGTTAGAATAAATTGTACTTTATGCTAACTGTTAGTCTGTTTTTTTCACTTTTCTTCTATTTCAGAATTGCTTGTAAATCCAATTATACGATCTCATTCAGAATAGTACTCTGCGTAATATTCCTTGTCTTTTTTATTATTTAAAGGCTCGGCTATGCGTAGTGCGGGATTAAATACCGCAACCCTCTCAGCCTACCCATATCTTTGTTAACGTTCATTTACTTTCAATTTAACACCAAAAACCGCATTAAGTATAGCCATTGTTGTATGCCCGTGCTTTCTTTTTATTTTCGTTATTGTTGGCTTTGTACGCTTTATGACAAGCTTAGGATTGTACGTTGGCTTGTGCGGCTCTCTCTCGTCTCAAAAAAATGCCGCAACTGCGGAATATCCAGTGATGTTCTGCACATTCTTGCGCACCAAATGGAAAAAGAGATAAAGAAAAAGTGCCGAACGAAAGTTGGGGCGTGAAGAAAAAAGTGGAGACGTTGTGGGCCAGATTGATTTCGAAGAAAAGCGAAAGCAAGAAAATGATTTATTTAAAGGGCGCGGGCGAACTTGTATTTACCGCTTTTGCTCAGCTTTATACACAGAAAATTACAGAAAAAACTGGTGCTATAGAAATTAATTGACTTTTTATCCTACTCCTCCTCCTTCACGACATCCTCCAAAGCATCAATAATATTCGTCAATTCTATAAAATCTTCTACGGATAAAACTTCTGGTCGCAAAGTGAAAACATGTTGTTCCATGATATTTCCCTTCAGCATTCCCTTCAAAGAATTTCGCAAGGTTTTTCTTCGTTGGTTGAAACCCATTTTCACCACTTGAATGAATAATTTTTCATTACAAGGCATTTTATCGCGGGAATTTCGGGTACAACGAATAACACCCGATTGAACTTTTGGTGGTGGATTAAACAATTGTGCATCAACCGTGAAACAATATTCTATATCGTAAAAAGCTTGTGTTAAGACAGAAATGATTCCGTACACTTTTGATCCTGGTTTTTCTGCGATACGCATGGCCATTTCTTTTTGAAACATGCCCATAATTTCCGGAACCAAGTCGCGGTATTCAATGCATTTGAATACAATTTGCGAGGAAATATTATAAGGGAAATTTCCAACTACAGCAAATTGCTCTCCGTCGAAAATGTCATTTAAATCGCTTTTCAAGAAATCAGCTTCAATGACTCTATTCTCCAATTGCGGATAATTGGCTTTCAAAAATGCAACTGAATCCCAATCAATTTCCATTACTTTAACATCCAAGTCTTTGTTTTCAAGAATGTACTGCGTTATTGCGCCCATTCCTGGTCCAACTTCAAGAACTCGATTGCAGCCAAAATGTGATTTGTATTGACTCGCAATTTTCTTACACATGTTCTTATCAGTAAGAAAATGTTGGCCCAAATGTTTTTTTGGATTTACGGTCGCGCCATCTCGTTTGCCGCCTCTATAGCTTTCTTTTTTTAAACTCATTTTGCTTTAAATTCTTCAACAACATTCAAAAAAGTACGGAACGTAGCAAATTTACCTGCCCATTTTTCGTTGAATTCTTTACGTAATGCCACGGCGTGATTAGCTTCGTAATGATCATACATTTCTTGACTTGAACACAAATAAGTTGTCGCGTACGTCATTCCGCCTTCTTCTTCGCCATTCACGCGACAAAGTCGTGCTTCCAAAAAACAGCCCGATTCAATTACTTCAGGAATATGCTTCTCACGCATATAGGCAACCCACTCTTCGCTTACCGATGGATCAATACTTACGGTTACATTGTACAAAATCATGTACAAAATTACATAAAAACGAGTTCTTTACGCCCATCATTCGCGCCAGCCTGATTTTTATTTATCTTCGCAACGATGTTAAAATGGTTTATCGGAAATCGCCCCATTGTTTTACTGCTTTTACCAGTTGTCATTGGCATATACGTCGTGCTGAACCTTTGGTCCAATTATTATGAATATTCAGAATTTACCAACCTTGGGATTTGGGGCGACCGATTCGCATTTCCAAGTTTACTCACTTTAATACTTGGCCCTTCCTTCGTTTTAATAAATGCTGTTTTCCTGACCAACCTTTTTAATAAAAATAGTTTTATTGATAGAAATACCTATATCACTTCTCTTATATACGTTGCTTATTGCAGCTTTTATCACAGCTTTTATCAGTTGGATGGACTCGCTATTTCCCACACCCTTTTGATATTGACTTTATTTGAAATATTCAAATTACAAGTAAATGTGGATGGTAAAAAGGCCGTGTTCAACGCTGGATTTTTCGCCGGTTTGGCAATGACTTTCCATCCGGCTCTTCTATTAATACTACCATTTTTAATCATTATGGTTCTAATTATTCGACCTTTTATTTTTAGAGAATTTATCCTACTTCTTGTCGGCTTTTTTGTTCCATTGATTTATGCGTATGCTTATTATTGGTTCAACAACAACGAAATAAATATGCGTTTGATTACGGTTTCTACCGATTTCACAAAATTAAGAATTGATTTTCTCGTAACGGCTTTTCTCTTCATTTTCACTGTTTTACTTAGCTTTTTAGCTGTTAATAAACAGAGTAGAAAAACATCTATCCGCGCTAAGCGACTAATGCGTGTACTTTTAGTTTTTTCAATTTGCTGCATTGCACTTGGCAGTTTGGGTTATATTTTCTTTGGTCAAATTGAACGATTTAGCTTGCTGTTTATTCCCTTAAGTTTCTTTTTAACCTTCGGATTACAAATAAAGTCCTACCAATGGCTCAACAGCGCCCTCCTTTATTTGATTTTGGCTTATGGCATTGGAAAACTTTTCCTTTGGAATTGACCCAAAACATCGTTAAAATTGACTAATTTTACACCCGAATAAAACGAATAAAAATGAAGTTTGGTGTAGTAACTTTTCCCGGATCCAACTGTGACGAAGACATAGTTTACGTTTTAGAAACCCTTTTAAAACAGAAGGTTGAAAGGCTTTGGCACAAGGATACAGATTTAAAAGGTGTTGATTTTGTTGTTCTTCCAGGAGGTTTTTCCTACGGAGATTACTTGCGTTCGGGTGCTTTGGCGAAGCTTTCGCCAATCATGACATCTGTTATTGAGCACGCAAAAGCGGGCAAATACGTAATGGGAATTTGCAATGGTTTCCAAATCTTAACAGAATCTGGACTTTTAGATGGTGCTCTTCTTCACAACGATACACAGAAATTTATCTGTAAAAATGTGTTTTTAAAGCCGGTGAATGATTCAACAGGAATTACTAAAGGATTGGATATTACGAAAAACTATAAAATTCCAATCGCTCACGGTGAAGGACGTTTTTATGCCGATGATGCTACCATTCAAAAATTAATCGACAAAAAACAAATACTTTTTCAATACGTCGACGAAAATGGGGAAGCCACTGACGAAGCAAATCCCAATGGATCATTACACAATATCGCTGGGATTTGTAATGAAGGGCGCAATGTTTTTGGCATGATGCCTCATCCCGAGAGAGCTGCTGATAGAGATTTGGCGAACGAGGACGGAAAAGCATTTTTTGAATCAATTTTACATTATTGCTAAGGCAAAAATTATGAGAGTTTTACTATTGGGATCAGGCGGCCGAGAACACGCTTTGGCATGGAAAATTGCCAAAAGTTCTATTTTGGAAGCATTATTCATTGCCCCAGGAAATGCCGGAACACGAAACCATGGTACAAACGTGGCTATTCAACCCACTGATTTCCTCGCTATAGAAAAATTTGTGTTGTCTGAAAATATCGACATGGTCGTTGTCGGCCCTGAGGACGCACTAGTTCTTGGTATTCACGACTACTTTTTGGCGAATGAACATCTTGCAAAAATTGGTGTTATCGGTCCACAAAAAGAAGCCGCTCAACTCGAAGGAAGTAAAGATTTTGCCAAACAGTTTATGGCTCGTCATAATATTCCTACCGCGAAATACGGAACATTTACAAAAAATAAGCTAGAAGAAGGTCATGCATTTTTAAGCAAGATGCTTCCACCTTATGTTTTAAAAGCAGATGGTTTAGCTAGTGGCAAAGGTGTTTTAATCCTTGACGATTTAGAAGAAGCAAAAAAAGAATTGACAAAAATGCTTGAGGGCAAATTTGGTCAAGCGAGCGAAAAAGTTGTCGTTGAACAATTTCTAACGGGAATAGAATGTTCTGTTTTCGTAATTACGGACGGTGATTCTTATAAATTGCTACCTGAAGCGAAAGATTACAAACGAATCGGGGAGGGCGATACCGGATTAAATACTGGCGGTATGGGTGCGATTTCACCTGTTCCTTTTGCTAATGCCGCATTCATGGATAAAGTAAAAAATCAGGTTATTATCCCGACCATAAAAGGATTAAAATCGGAAAATATTCCCTACAAAGGATTCGTGTTTTTTGGTTTAATCAGCGTGAAAGGCGAGCCATTTGTAATTGAATACAATTGCCGAATGGGTGATCCAGAGACGGAAGTAGTAATGCCGCGTTTGAAATCTGATCTTTTAGATCTTTTTGAAGGTGTGCAATCAAACACCTTATCCGAAAGAGATGTTCAATTTGACGATCGTTGCGCCGCAACAGTTATGATGGTTTCAGGAGGATATCCAAACGAATTTGAAAAAGGCAAACAAATATATGGTCTAAACGCAATTGTAAATTCCATGGTTTTCCACGCAGGCACAAAAGCAGATGGTCCTGCCGTTATCTCTTCTGGTGGTCGTGTTTTGGCAGTAACATCTTACGGAAAAAATCTAGAGATGGCTTTAAATAAATCATACACATCTATTGAACACATCGAATTTGAGAAAGCCAATTATCGTAGAGATATTGGTTTTGATGTTGTTGATAGAGTAATTTAGTGCTATCTTCGAAATAGGCGAATGGACTCTTCATATCTGATCATAATTTTTACCCTTCTTTTTTCAGCCCTTTTCTCAGGTATGGAAATCGCTTTTATTTCTTCCAATCGACTTAAAGTTGAATTGGATAGATCGAAGGGGACTCTTGTTGGGAAAATATTAGGTGGTTTCTATCGAAATGAGTCGCGCTTTATAGCTATGCTTTTGCTTGGCAATAATTTTGTTCTTGTCCTTTTCGGTATATATGCAGCAATGTTACTTGACCCAATACTCGGTTCTTGGGGGCTTGAGCAGGACAGTTTTATTTTACTGATTCAAACAATTATTTCAACAATTTTAGTGTTAATTCTTGCTGAGTTTCTACCCAAAGCGCTAGTTCAAATCAACCCAAATTATTTTCTTAGACTGGCTGCAATTCCCATGTACATTATTTCTGTGATTTTGTATTTGCCAACAGAAATTATTCTCTTTTTGAGTAACCTCATCTTAAAGTTATTAAAAACGAAAGATGATACTACAGAAAAGGTTTTCTCAAAAATAGATTTAGCTCATTACGTGCAGGATCTAAATGACCGAATCAAAGAAGAAGAGGATTTTGGTAACGAAATGCAAATTCTTCAGAATGCATTGGATTTTTCTAGTCTCAAAGCAAGAGATTGTATGATTCCTCGTACAGAAATTGTAGGTATAGAAGTAGAAGAAGATATTTCTGTATTGCTCAATACTTTTGTTCAAACAGGGCTTTCAAAAATCTTGGTTTACAGGGAAAATATAGACAATATTATAGGTTACGTGCATTCCTATGAAATGTTCAAAATGCCGAAAACAATAAAACAAATCTTGTTGCCAATTGCATTTGTGCCAGAGGCAATTCCAGGAAAAGAATTGTTAGAAATGTTTACCAACCAATCTGGAAACGTGGCAATTGTTGTAGATGAATACGGCGGGACAGCTGGGATTATTACAATTGAAGATGTTATCGAAGAAATTTTTGGCGACATTGAAGATGAACACGACAGTGAAGAGTGGATGGAAGAAGTAATCGGACCAAAAGAGTGGCGTTTTTCAGCACGAGCTGATATCGATTATCTTAATGATTCCTTCAATATAAATATCCCTGAATCCCCCGATTACGAGACTTTGGGCGGACTAATTTTATATCATCTAGAATCAATCCCCGAACTCGGAGCAATTTTAGAAGTTGAACCGTTCACGTTTATTATAGAAGAAGTCAGCGACAGAAGAATAGAAGTGGTCCGAATTTTAAAAAAATGAAAAGCCTTTTAGTTTGTTTTCTTCTTGTGGTTTCCTCTTTTGCACTTTCTCAAACAATTCTGGGTACAATTCCTGAAAAATTAAGAGAAATTTCTGGACTCGTTTTTATCAATGACAGTGTTTTAGTTGGTCATAACGATGGCGGAAATGCTGCAAAAATCTTTTTTCTTAACCTCGAGGGAAAAATACTTCATGACGTAAAAATAACTAATGCTAAAAACGAAGATTGGGAGGATATAACCTTTGATGGGAAAGATTATTTGTACATCGGAGATATCGGCAACAATGAAAATAAGCGCAAGGATTTATGCATCTATAAAATTTCTTTGAAAGATGCTCTAGAAAATGATTCTGCTTCAGCTCAGGTTTTAAAATTTAATTACCCGAACCAAACTGAATTTCCTCCAGCAAACAATGATTTGCATTTTGACGCGGAAGCCCTTTGCTTTTATAAAGACTCGCTTTATATTTTCACAAAATGTCGCACAGAACCGTGGGACGGTAATAGTTACGTGTATTCTTTAGCAACCGACTTAAGTAAACAACAAGCAAATTTTAGAAGTGCATTTTATGTTGGTAAATCCGGTTGGTGGCAGGATGCAATAACCGGCGCAGATATACAAGGAGAATATTGTTACTTAACAACATACAATCGCTTGATGATATATCGTATTGTCAAGGGACAAATATTCTTCGATCACAGAATTTATTTGAAACCGATAACCCAAAAAGAATCAATCGCCGTTAATGGCAAAGGAAGGATGATTATCGCTGACGAGAGACATCCGGCGCTTGGAGGCGGTTTCTTTATGAGGTGACCAAAACTACAAACAAAAAAAAGAAATGATCAATTTAGAGCAATTCGAAGCAATAATTTTTGATATGGATGGGACTCTAATTGATTCTGAACCCTTGTGGAAGATAGCTATGGAAGCTGTTTTTGAAGAAGTTGGTTTCCCTTTGACGAAAAAAGATTTTCAGAAAACTGTTGGTTTGAGATTGGATGAAGTGATTACTTACTGGTACTCCGTTGCTCCTTGGGAGACTTATTCCATAGAAGAAGTTGAATCAAAAATCATTCATCGTATGGTGAATTTAATCCGCGAAAATGGGTCACCTCTGCCGGGTGTAATTGAAACGATTACTTATTTGCGCAGTAAGAATATAAAAATTGGTTTAGGAACTTCCTCCTACGAAATTTTAATTAAAACGGTTCTTTCTGTCCTAAATATTGAAAAAGAGTTTGATTTCGTTCATTCTGCTGAACACGAAAAATACGGCAAGCCCCATCCTGCCGTATACTTGACGATTGCGGATAAGTTCATGGTTAGTCCAACTAAATGTCTGGTTATTGAAGATTCTTTAACTGGAATTATTGCAGGTAAAGCGGCTAAAATGACGGTTGTTGCAATCCCAGAGAAAACACACGAAATAAATCCAAAATTGATCCTTGCCGATTTCGAGTTCGAAAATATGCTTGCATTTTTGAAAGAAATTCAATCATGAAACGCTTTTTCCTTCATCTCTCCTATGATGGAACGAAATACCGAGGTTGGCAAACGCAAGCCGGTGTTGCGAGTGTACAGGAAGTTCTTGAACGGGAATTATCAAAGATTTTAAAAGTTCCAACGCGTCTTTTTGGTTGTGGAAGAACAGATGCTCGTGTTCATGCAAGTCAGTATTTTGCACATTTCAAAAGTTCATTTGAAGGGAAATTTGATTTGCTTTTTCGTTTAAATAAAAACTTACCTGATGATATTTCTGTGCATGAAATAATACCTGTTACGATGAAAAATCACGCTCGTTACCATGCGATAGAACGAACGTATAACTATTTTTTACACACCAAAAAAATCGCTCATCTTTCCAATTTATCGACCCTCTATCAGAAGGAAATTTTAGATTTTAACAAAATGAAAGAAGCTGTTGGGTTGATTCCAAATTATACCGACTTTGCCGCTTTCTGTAAAACACCCGCCATTCATAAATCTACTTTTTGCCTCGTGAAAAGTGTGAAATTCAGTTCAAACCAAAACAACACACAATTTTGTTTTGAAATAACTGCCAACCGTTTTATCCGTGGCATGATTCGGAATTTGATGGCCAGAATAATACAAGTTGGCAACGGTGAAATCACCATTAGTGAATTCCAGGATTATCTGAGTCTAAAACGAGTTGAGCAATTGCCAATTGCGGCGCATCCACAAGGATTGTATTTGACTAAAATAGTATATCCCTTTTTAGAATCGCAGCCCTTCTATGAGCCAAAATGGAGTATACTTGCTACAAAAAAAGGCGTTTGGTCGGAATAATTAAGCGCGGATTATTAGGCGTCAAGAACTCCCTCAACCCATACTTTGCCCCACATTTCTTTTTCTTTATTAGACCACAAGCTTGGGAAGAAAATTCTCTTTTGAAAACGCGGAGGTAAATATTTTTGCCAATTCGTTCCACCAGTAGCATTAACATCTCCACCTTTTGTTTGCAAATAACGGACGGCCGACTTATAGTGAGACAAAGGCCAATTTACGTTTACACATAAGTCCAATTTGCGCAACTGTTCAATAATATCCTCTCTACTTTTATCTTTTGCCGGAAGCTCATTGTATTTTGCCCATAAATTACTGGAAGCTATATCTCTGGCATATTCAATAAGTCTTTTGTCGTACTCTTCCTCAAATTGAAGAAGTGTTAATGTCTTCTTTTGTGTTACAACATCTTTCGCTCCCTCTTTCCAGTAGATATTTTCATAAAGTGTTTGAATATCTTTTTCATCTTTCAAAGCTTCACGCTTATCAATTCCGACTAAATTTTTTATTTCTGTTGAATGTATTTCTATCATCCTATATTGAGCAGATTGAAACCCACTGGCTGGTAAAAGTGCCATTCTAAATTTCATGAACTCTTTGTTGTCCATTCCATCAACCATAATTTCAAAGCTTTCAATTAAAGCTCCGAAATATCTTGTAACTCGTTTTAATCTTTCTAAAAAAAAATCACCTGTAATTTCCTTTTTTAAAGAAATCATTTTATACTCGTTTAAGGTCAACTTAAAGTACAACTCCGTGATTTGATGATAAATAATAAATATTTCCTCATCGGGAAAATTGGTGCGTGGCTTTTGCAAACTCAACAAAGTCTCTAATTCAATATAGTCCCAATATTTAACATAATCTTGATACAAAAGTCCATCTAAGTATGCCATTAAATCTTGGCCGCTTGATGCGTACTTTTCATTTAAAATTTTAATTTTCTCTATTATTGCAGGAGTGATATCCATTCAGCTTTTTTAATTCAGACATTAAAAGTAAGTATTTATCTAGAAATAAATTGTATTCTGTTAAAATTCTCACATATTTAGCGCCGTGAAAAATACTATCTGTTTTCTTTAAAAAACATTACCTTGCAACTAGTTATTGTCTAAAACAAGGTTTATGAAATTAATTATCTCTTTGTCTTTTTTCTTTTTGAGTTTCTATTCGTGCGCTCAAACTTGGAGCAGCGAAATGGCATCATTGTTTTATGAAAAATGCACTAAGTGTCACAATTCTAGCGGTATCGCGCCTTTTTCACTGACAACATACGCCGAAGTCACGCCTATGGCTGGTGCGATTTATGATGCCATCAATCTCGACAGAATGCCACCTTGGCCACCAAATAATACGTATCAACAATATGTGCACGACAGAGCATTATCTGCCACACAAAAGACGAGCATTTTAAATTGGTTAACCGCTGGTGCGCCTGAGGGAAATCCAAGTTCTACTCCTCCTCCACCTATCTATTCAAGTTCAACTGTTCTTGGTTCCGGAGACTTGACTTTACAGATTCCAAATTACATGAGTAAAGCGCTAAATGGAAACGATGACTACGTCTGCTTTGCTATACCTTCAGGTTTAGGTGTTAATCGGACAATTAAATCCATCGAAATTATTCCTGGCAATAGACAAATTGTGCACCATGCACTAATTTATATCGATCCAAATGCAAGCAGCGCAACAGATACCATTGGTGGAAATTGTGCGACGCCAAGTTCACCGAATGCAACTTTAGTCACAGCTTATACGCCAGGAAGCACTCCCATGACTTTGCCAACTATTAGTCCTATGAAATTAGGCATCCCGTTTCCTGCTAATTCTAGTGTGATTTTTGCGATGCATTATCCTTCAGGTTCATACGGGCAATGGGATAGTACGAAAGTAATCTTTCACTTTTATCCGTCCGGAGAAACGGGCATTCGTCAAGTATATGCTGCTCCAATGATCCAGAATTGGACATTTGGTTTACCGCCTAATCAATTTACGAATGTTTCGGCGCAGTATCCAAATGGCTCTGCGGGATTGACGAGTGATATTTCCGTTTTAAGCGCCTTTCCGCATATGCATCTTCTTGGAGAGCAAATTAAGAGTTATGGTTTATCCCCAACTGGAGACTCTATCCCCTTAATCGATATCAAGCATTGGGATTTCCATTGGCAAGATTTCTATTTCTTCAAAAACATTCAAAAATTATCGGCCGGCTCAACTGTATTTGCAAAAGGAAGGTACAACAACACAACATCGAATTCACATAACCCATATAACCCTCCTCAATATGTTGGAGCGGGCTTAAACACTGCGGACGAAATGTTTTTGGTCTATTTTCATTTTATGACTTACCAAAATGGTGACGAAAATTACGACATGGAACAATTGATGACAGCGAGTCTAAATGAATCTCAAAAAATTAATTACACGGAACTAAATGTATTTCCAAATCCATCTCCAGATGAGTTTCACATCCGTTTACCTGACGATTTGTCGAACAAAGTTGCCTCCATACGGATCTATGATTTCCAAGGAAAATTGATTCGAGAATGGGCATCGATAGCGAACACAAACGAATGGGTTTGGGACGGTAAAGGTGAAAACGCTAACGATGTAAGAAAAGGTATTTATATGCTTTCCGCTAACATCAACGGTGAATTTTATTCAACTCGACTAATTAAAAACTAGAATCACTTATTTCGAAATATCGTTCAAAACAATTTGAACCTCACGGTCCGTCTGATTCACAATTAAGAAATAGCCTTCTTCTAACCAAATTTGTCGAGCAATTTCAGCCTTAAGTGTTTTTTCAATTGCCTTTTTGCTTTTTTGTATACCTGAGTTAGAAAGCGGCACAGAGAAATTATCTGCTGCAAATTTTCCAAACATCTTAAGGGTGTTTAGTGGGTATTTAAAATTCCTACTAAAGTCTCTTACTGATTTCCAATCTGATCGTTTCCCACTTATAAAATCAAAAGCATAAGCTTGAAATGCTCCTGAAAAACGCAATCTGTTATAGTATTCTTCATTATCCGAGGTGTCGAGAGGAATAAATATATCTGGCATAATTCCGCCCCCGCCATAAACCGTTCTTCCTTTTCTTGTTTTAAATTTTAGAGAATCCACAAACAACGAACTATCAGGGGCAAACAACTCTCCACTCATCATTCTGTCATAATTATCACTGTAGTAATCCTCCATGTTTCCGTTGTATTCTTTTTGTATACATCGGCCTGAAGGCGTATAATATCTTGCTACTGTTAAACGCAAATTGCTTCCGTCCCTTAAATTAAAATCTCCTTGAACGAGACCTTTTCCAAAACTTCTTCTTCCGTAAATTTTCGCTCTGTCGTTGTCTTGAAGGGCTCCGGCTAAAATCTCACTGGCTGATGCAGAGTATTGATTAATTAAGACGTCTGCTTCTATTTTTTCTAAAAGCCCGCCTCCCGAAGACAAATAACGTTGTGTTTTCGAATTTTCTCCTCTCGTCTCGAGTATCGTCATTCCTTTGGGTAGAAATTCATCCGCTATTTCAACCGCCGTTGACAAAACACCTCCGCCATTATTGCGTAAGTCGAGTATTAACTTGGTCATCCCTTTTTGCAACAATTCCATTGATGCCTCCTTAAATTCGTAGCTGGTTGTTACAGAAAAAGACTCGATATGAATAAACCCGACATTTTCATTTATCATGTATGAAGCTGTAACAGAAGGAATTGCGATTGAACCCCTTGTAATCTTTGCGTTTTTTGTTTCTCCGTTTCGTTCTACTCTAACATCCACTATGGTGCCTTCTTTTCCCTTCAGAAGTTCCATAACCTTATCGTTTGAAATTTTCACTCCCGCTACTTTTTTGCCGTCAACGGAAATAATTTTATCGCCTGCTTTGACTCCTGCAAGAATAGATGGTGAGCCTTGTATAACGTGCGTAATACAGACAGTGTCCCTAAGCACCATAAATCGCACTCCAATACCCCCAAATTTTCCTTCGATGGACTCTTTTACACCCATCATATCTTTAGCCGCAATATAGTTACTATGTGGGTCGAGTTTGTGTAACATATCAGAAATCGTTTCCTCAAAAAGCTTTTCGCCATTTACGTCATCAACATATCGTTTATCTAAAACCTCAAGGATGTCCTGAATTTTCTGATACTTTTCTCCTTTTTGTTCTGCAAAAGTGTAATTCGTTTTTGGCGCCAAATAAAAACCCAAACCCAAACCTATTGCTATTGCACAAGCGAGACCTAAAGGAATTAAATAATAATTTTTTGGATTATTCTCCATGTGTTAACTTTTCTAGTTGTTCTATTTCTATATCTGATTCCTTCAAAAAATCAATCCCTGAACTATCTTTGTATCCATTCGTATAAACGACCCGTTTAATTCCCGCTTGAAGAATCAGTTTACTGCACTCTTTACACGGAGATAACGTTAAGTATAACGTTGCGCCTTTACAATTGTTTGTTGATTTTGCAACTTTTAGAATCGCATTTGCTTCAGCATGCAAAACATACCATTGTGTTTCCCCTTTTTCGTTCTCACAACAATTATCAAACCCTGCAGGTGTGCCGTTATAACCGTCTGATATAATCATTTGATCTTTGACAATTATGGCCCCAACTTTTTTTCGGGAGCAATGAGATAATTCCGCCCATTGTTGAGCCATTCTCAAATAAGCTGCGTCATAACGCCTTTGTTTTGCTTCTTTCATGTTCATTACAAAATTAAAAGGTTTTCTGTTTAAGCCTTCTTTTTTATCTGAAATTAAGATTTTATCATAAAACTTGATTACCACAATAAACAAATAAACACGATTAATCCCAAGTGCCGCCCGTAAGAAAGCTGAAACGTTTTCTCAAGATAGTGTGTAAAATTAATCCTCATTTTTTTTGACAAGATCTCGTATTACTAATAATTCACTGATTTGGCAAACCGAAACAGATATGATCAATTTCAAAAAACACCTTATGTTCTTATTTTTATACCTCGTAGAAAATTTCTAAAAGCTATCTGCTTTTGTGAAGTTCTCCAATAGTGTTGGGCGACCAACTAAACTGATTTGGAGAGTGGTCAATCAACATCCAAATCGTTCAATTAGCCTATTGTAAAATCTCTTTTCTAAGAGGAGATTTTTTTATGTGCTAAAAATTATATCGTTTTGACATTCCTTGTCTTAAATTCAAATAAGGCATTACTTTAATTTGTATTTTGTCCAAAAGAAAAAAAATATTTAAACCTATTATTTATGGATTATATTGCCATTCTAGACGGCTTTGGAATATTTGTTTTTGTAATAAGTGGCGTATTAACGGCCATTGACAAAGGATTTGACGTTGTAGGCGCATCAATAATTGGAATGGTTACAGCACTTGGTGGCGGAACGCTTAGAGATGTTATGATAGGCGAAACCCCTGTTGGATGGATGCAAAATCAATCGTATTTGATCATCGTTTTCTGCGCTATACTTTGTTCCTATCTTTTTAAGAGTCGCATCATGAAATTGAAAAAGAGTATGTTCGTTTTTGATACCATTGGTATCGGCGTTTTCACAATTTTGGGTTTAGAAAAAACTCTAAATATTGGACTAGATATACCTGTCGCTCTGTTAATGGGAATCGTCACTGCTGTTTTTGGAGGTGTACTTCGAGATGTTTTGTGTGCAGAAATACCACTTATTTTCAGAAGAGAAATTTATGCTTCTGCCTGCCTTGCTGGTGGTTTAGTGTTTTTGCTTTTGACAAAAATAACAGCCGTTCTTGCTATAAGTATGGGGATATCCATGTTGACGGTTTTCCTTATCCGTTATTTTGCGGTTAAAAAGAAATGGTCGTTGAATTTTGGGGATAGAAGCTAACTGTTGCCCGCAATTTTCTTTTTAGTTGTAATTAACTTTTTACTCACCCCGAAACAACTTACTAAATATCGAGTACTTCTTCTCAGCATATATATTTATCGAAATGACCAAACCGATAACAGCCAAAATCAAAAATAGAGGAACAAGAACATATAGCCAGCCTCCTTTGGAAATAAGTGATAAACCTAGGACGATTAGGAATACAAATGAAAGACTCCAATAAGAGGTGCTACCTTTTTTTGGAGCTGCTTGGCTAATTAATTTCGGAAATAAATCGGACCAAAGAAAAGCGGTTAACATCAAAGTTGTTAAAGTACAGAAGTAAAATAATAGGACGAAAAAATAATCTGACTGAACCAAGAAGACCAAAGAAAAAGTGATTATTATATCCATTATTATCGGATACTTTATTGTTTGCCACAGAAATAAGAACATGCCTTTACTATTCCCTGATCGTATTTCTAAATTAAGCCAAGCACTTCTCCAAAAACCCCAAAAATTATTGAAAATATAGGTGAATATAATAGCCGGCGAAATAAACAACCAATAAAATCCTTTGCCCTCAAAAATGTGCCCTTGACCTGATTGATAGAAATAAATATCGAACCCAATAATGATGGTTTTCATGGTAAATCCCATCAAAAGTGGTGTTCATATGTTTTTATTATTTAAAATCATTTTTAGCGCCCACGATCGATTTCTCTTCTTTGTCGTGACCTTCTTTTTTTCAATAATGTTCAAATCGAGGAAAAAGCCAAGCAAAAACAAAAGTGTGTTTAGTAGAATTAAAAAAAGAATAAACCAGTATGAATTAATCAACAGAGAAACTGCCACTGTCAAGGACAGAGCCGCAATAAGGTAAGATATACTGTTCTTTTTTTGGCGGAAATCTATAAAATATTGAACCGTTCGTCGAAGAAAATGACTGGCTGACAAGATAAATAGAACAGAAAAAAAGATTGAAATTCCTTTTCCTCCCGCAATAAGCAAAGTGCCGATTAAAAACCAAATCCACATAAAGAAATAAACATTCTGGAAATCTAAAGCGAGAGAATACAAATACCGTTGAAATGCCGAAACAGGCTGATACTTCAACAAGTTTTGTCGCATTGGCATTTAGGTAGGTTTGAACATTCTCATAAAAGGCATATAAACAGCAAGGGCAATTACAATTTTGGAAATCCAATCAATGGGAAGTTCTTTCAATTCTCCTTTGCCTGCAAACACAAGAAGAAATCCAAAACCTAATCCGTAGATCATTAGAAAGATAAATCCAAGAATAAAGCCGATGAAATTCATTGTTTTTTTAGGTTCCGCAGATACTGCTTAAACCGAATTTTGGACATTGTAGCAATAATATCCAACTAATATTATTAAGTTCTGATTCGTTCGGTTGCAAAATCTTCAATAGTGCAGAGTCTAATGCGTCTGCCCCGGATTTAGTGAACTCATCTAGTGTTAATCAAAGATTAATTCCGTTTTGTCTAGCACGCCTATTCGCGTTGCAACCTTTTGAACGTAAGTTAAATCATGTGAGGAAATAAAAATCGTACGATCTAATCTTTGGTATTTCTTTATAAAAATCACCATTTGGTTCGCTACCAACGGATCTAATCCTGAAAAAGGTTCGTCTAAAATCAATATTTCAAGCGTATGAATTACCGCAGCACAAAAAGCAATTTTCTTTTTCATTCCGGTAAAATATTTGCCTATATTTTTATCTAAATCGCTCTCGTTTTCAAAGAAATAATGAAACAAGTCCTGAATTCTTTTTTCCAAAACGTCTTTCGGGAGTTTGTAGATTCGACCGACAAATCTCAAATAATCCAGTCCTGAAATTTCTTCAATCAAAGCTATGTTGTCCATTGCAACGCCTAATTTTTGTTTGTCCGCTTCCGTCAATTCATTGTACTTTTTTCCTTGAATTTCTATCGTTCCTCTATCGACTTCCACCAAGTCTAAAGGAATACTAATTAATGTGGTTTTCCCTGCCCCATTTTTCCCTAAAAGACAGAAAACTTCATTGTTGTTGATCTTCAGGTTGATGTTTTTCAGGACTTCAGTTTTCGAATAAGATTTGCTTATGTTTTCAATTTTTATTATTGAATTTCAGTTTCTGTAATAATACTGGAGATGGAAATATACTTTAATTACACGAACTTCAAATCACGGCGTAAACTTATACCCAACTCCGCGAATAGAATGAAAGTAAATAGGATGTTTAGGATCCTCCTCAAAAATTTTTCGAAAGACTAATATGTAATTATCTATTGTTCTGCTCGTTGGGAAAATATCCTTTCCCCATAGTCTATCAAGAATTTCGTCTCTCGAAACGACTTGTCCCTCTTTTTCGGCAAACAATTGTAAGAGCTCTATTTCACGTTTGGTCAACTCCATTTTCTCTGAAGACTCACTTTCTGTAACTTCAAACGTTATGGTATTGATGGTCTTATTACCTATCTTTAGATTTGACTTATCTAGACCTTTTTCGGGTAATAAATTGTTAATTCTCAGCAATAACTCTTCTAAATCAAAGGGCTTAGGCAAATAGTCGTTGGCACCTAGCTTCAGACCTTGGATTCGATCATGCGTGCTTCCCTTTGCTGATAAAATGATCGTTGGAACTTGAGAAATCTTTCGTATTTCTGTCAAAATCTCAAATCCAGTTTTTTCTGGCAACATAACATCTAAAATTAGTAAGTCCGACGATAACAATTGTGATAAATTGCGAATTGCGTCGCCCCCGTGGTTAAAAACGAATACTTCAAAATTTTCCATTTCTAAATTCAAACGAAGCATCTCA
>JBDNIA010000337.1:0-9886 GCA_041688525.1 Crocinitomicaceae bacterium
AAAATTAGCAAATAACAATGAATTTATTATCAACACTTTATCTAAAAACAAACAGTCATACCGATGAGAAAAACAGCATTGGTTTGTTTGCTATTGGTTCAGGCCGTAGATTTTTTTCTTATTCACTTGAAAAAATTAAAATTGCTAATTCAATAATTGAAACAAATATCGAATCCTCAATTCGTCACACTTTAAAAAATATCAATAAAGAGGTTGATGCTTATAATAATTCTGATTTAAAATTCAATGATTTTGGATTGAATGAAGCGTCATTTGATTACCTCAACACATACTCTAAAGGTATTTTAAGTTTTGAAAAATTAAAGCCTGTTGCTATCGATATAGAAAAATCAACTTTTGATAATTTATTTAATCTTCTAGTTAATTCTTCACCAGAGAAAAGTACGATAATAAGCTTTTCACGACGAGTTAATAATAAATTAAAGAACAAGGCATTTGATCAGGTTGATGTAAAATACGATATTAAACCATCAATTATTGAGACATATGCTGCTCATAAAGTTGATTTCATTGGAAAGAATGGAAGTTTTCTTGTAGGTAATTCAATTGATTTCAATGGTCGCCCTGAAACTATTGACCGTTCTATTATGGAGTTTAAGGCTATAACTAACGCTTTAGAGTCATTATCAGTTAAATTAAATTTACCTAGAGGAAAATATAATATTTATTGTAATGAACCAGAATCGAAAGAAGGTAAAACTTTTTTTAATAAGGTTTATTCAGATAATGAAAAATCTTTCAATCTATACACCCTAGATAAACTTGATGACGTTATTAATCAACTAGAAAGCACTGAATACATAAAATTTTCAGAATATTTAAAAGAGATTAATCTATAACTTCATTCCAATTTAAAGAAAAGGAAATAAGGTCTTCGGTTTTTCATCACCCCTCTCACAAAAACATATCTGCAAGGGCGAGTAAATGCTCCTACCGTCGCACCCTTGCATATACCGTTCACTTACGCCATCGTTCGAAACTCTCTCAGGCTATTCACTTGTTTTTGTTCGGTGGTTCTTCATGCACCTCAGTCGCGGCTACTCTGCCACCCCAATCCCTTCAAAGGAGTAAACGGTCTTTTTGGGGTGTCAACGCCGCTTGTGTTTTGCGTGCCTGCTACGTCGGTCGGGCTGCGGGATTTGTCACATTTTTTGATAATTCTTAGTGAGTTGCTCATTGGTTCTTTCACTCGTTCCTCACTCAAGCCCCAATCCGCATTCTATTCACAGCTTCATTATAGTTCTCGTAAACAAGAGTATGTCCCTTGCTACATTCCGTGCCTACATTTCGCAAAACCCATACACTTGCCTAAACCGCTTCGGGAAATCAAAAAAATCCGCCAAACCCTTGTGCAACTATGCATAGGTCGTTCCCATTCCTTCTCCCGATAAATATCGGGATCAGTCATTCCACTCTCTCACCCTCCCTCCAACACGCGGTCGGCACGCACTTTAAAACTGGGGCGATTATTCATTTCTGAAGTTTAAATTTGTTTTAGCCCCAGTTCACCTAGTTCGTTTCAAGCTCAAGGCTGTATTTCCTTACGTTTTCTTTCAATAGGGTTTATCCAACGAATCATTTTTTTGAACATGTTGTACCTTTTCCATAACAATTTGACTTAATCCATCAAACTCAGATTGATTCATGGATTTTTTTGGAAATAGATAATTTGATTTAGAAGTAGATAACAATACAAGCTTATTATTTACAACTGCGCTTTCAATAATAGCCCAATCTGCTTTGACAACATCATTGTCTTGTATATGCCAAAAACTGTTGTCGTCATATTTTATTCTTAGGTCCTTGATTGAGGTGCACTCAACTAAATATTTATCGACTCCTTTTTTCCATACATATATTGGTTTTACAACACGTACAAAATCATAAATCATCAAACTAACGAAAATAGTTCCCAAAGTAAACATCCAGCTATCGTCAAGATTAATAGCCCAATAAGCAAAAAAAGGATACAGAACTAAACTAATAGTCATATACAACGATTGTCTTTTCGTATGACGTCCAAAAAACATTTTCTGATGTCCATTATCAAGATAAATTGATCGCACTTCTTCGACATCGATTATAAGTTTTATTTCAGTCATTAGTTCATTTCCGTTGATTCAATTCAAAATTTTCAGGCTAAAAATAAAGCATTTTTTTAATCTGATATGCACATAGTTCTCTCTTCGGATTGACATTCTTTGCAAACTTTGCAATTCTCGCAACATAGTTCTATTCAGTTCACAGCATAAAAAATAATAAAAAGGTAGCAAAGATCTAGTTCAATCTGGCTTCCTGCAAGTTCAAGCCCTACGGGTTTTACCAAAATAATCTCCACCTTTTATTTCCTGTTTCATTACTATTTCTCTCACGCATTAACAATCTACCTTTTGACTTCGATTTATCGCACCGCAGGCGGGTAGTATTTTTTTGCCAAAAATCTTGCATCCAGCCAGCTATCGCCAATTCGGAAGGCTATCTTTTTTTTTTTTTTTTTCGGAAAAAATTTATTGGGGGGGTGGGGCGGGTTAGCACATAATTTTAAAACCATAATTATGTCAAAATTTGAGCTAGTAACGTACGTGGAAGGACGAGAATACCCACAATTAACTTTTTATATTTTAAACCGAGGATGGAACAGCGGTAAGCCGATGGATAAACCATGCTCGAATTGCTTTGTGTGCATATGCGAGAGCGAGGATAGCAAGCACTCTTTGTACTGGATTTCATATACCTTGTGGCAAGCAAAGCAGTTTCATCTATTATTGAAAGGATCGGTCATCCCGTTTCTTTCAATTTACGATGCAAAGAAAATCTATCTAAAAAGCTTCGCCACAGTTGAAGCAAACACAATTGATTTTTTAACCGGTATCAATCTAGTGCGCAAGCTGGAGGAGAACAGGAAAGTCGCAGAACGTCAAATGGTGTTGTTAGAGCAACTAAAAATCACCTATTTGAGAAACTTATTGAAATAGAAAAAGGCGCTGTAAAAAGCGCCTTTCTCGTGTAATTCAACTTACTCCTAAGTTGGAAAGTTATTAGTCCTCAATTGGTTCAACAATGATGAACTGAAGAGAGTACTCATAGGCCTCGCCATCCGTACCTCCCTCGTTTGTATCAAAATACGCTGCGTTGACTTTACCTTGTAAATCCGCGCCAGCTTTGAATTTTGCCATTGCTTTTCCGCTTGCATTAACCGTTACTGTTTTTGTGATTGTTTCTGCCATGATTACTGATTTAAGGGGTTACATCTTCAATTGTGGTCGTAATTGTGAACTTCACAGAATAGTTATAATCTGCACCATCACGGCTATCGCCGTTCGTATCAATATAGATTGAATTGACTTTGGCAGCTAATTCCGTTCCCGCTTTAAACTTCGGGATGCGTAAACCAACCACATCAATTTTAGCATCACTTGTTTGAATTCTACTTGCCATGATACTATTATTGAAAGGTTAATATTTGAAGTGCTTTATACGCTCCATTTTTCAAAGAGTATTGTGTACCATTGATTTCTTGGAAGAATTCCAATTTCAAAAGAATAACACTGTTTGATAGCGATGGAACTCCTAATGGAGATAAATCAACCGTTGTAACCGTTCCATCGATTGCCAAATTGACAATGTTTGTGTCAAATAATTGTCTTTGGTTAGTAGCGAAATCAATCCCTGCAAATCCACCAGAGAAACTCACATGCGTAGCGCCTTGAGGAACAACGATATCATTAATCGGTTTTAAATTCGAAATAGTGATTTCACCAGATACGACATCAACTGACAACGGTTTGAAAAGGATAGAACTCATTTTAGCGATTTTGTTGAACTCAAAACCTTTCAAATAAGTTGGAGACATTGGGTCAGTGATACCAACACCAACATTTCTAGAACCTCTATCACTCGTTCCATCCAAGTTCTTGATTTTCGCCATTAACGCTGTCATACGTGCCGTTACTCGTCCATCCGATGCATTCATCGCCAAAGGGCGAACAGCATCACGCAACAATTTACCCGCGTTTGCGATGTTTCCGAACTCAGCGTTATTTTCGCGTGTACGCTCAAACGCGGGATCAGAAGCAATACGCTTCGCGTCAACTGAAGTTTTCATACGAGCCAAATGCCCGTCTGTTGTTTTGTAGAAGGACACATTATCCAATGTTCCTTTGATTTTGATTAACCCGCTTTGGCGTGCCATAGTGCTATTTTTTTAATATTTACACTAAGATAACGTCAATTAACCCCAGTATAGCAAAGGCTTTCACGCTTGTCTGTGGTTGTCTTTAGTAGTATCCTCTTTACCTATTTCAATTTGTCAGAATTATACTTTTAGAATAGGGGAGCATTACCCACAGATTGCCTATAGATACTATATAAAACAGTAAGGTAAAGTATGTTTATATTGTATAAGTTAAATAGATGTAGGACTTATGTGGGACTAAAAAAAGGCTAAATGATTGTAGAACAACTGTATAGCCTTTTAAAAAGTGCCCACGACTGGATTCGAACCAGCACACCCGAAGGCACACGCCCCTCAAGCGTGCATGTCTACCAATTTCACCACGTGGGCAGTAAATTGTGGGGCAAAGATATAATATTATTGCCAATCCGCCTCCCCAATTATCCATTATCAATTGTTCCTTCTGAATTCAGTCCTCATATCTAACATCTCCTATAAAATTCACTTTTCGCAAATAACCGACTTCAATTGTAAAGTGTCCAAATTCCTCAGAGACTACGCCTGTTATTTCGTAAATTCCTTTTCCATGAAAACGATAACGGTTTGCGGATTCGGGGAAATGAACAGAATCTAAAATCTGACCTTCTATATCAATGAAATTACCAAAAAACATGAACTCTCCCCGCACGGTTTTGGATTGCTTCAACGCGACGAGATAGCCGTAGCAGGTAACTTTTAGTCCACGACGATTAGGAATATCTTTAGACAAAGTGTGGGGAGGAAGTACTTCGCCTAGTAAATCAAACGGATTGCAAAGAGGAAAACCAATGAGCTCCATTTGCTCAAATGCACGTTCTAGTTCACTATCGTTTAGTTTTGGGAGTTCAAAATGTTTACGTTCGGAAACAAATAATTCGGGCATTGGTGCCTTATCTTTTACTTTGTTGTGGTACAAATGCGCCTTCCAAAGCAAACCTTTTCTATCGCTGGTGAAGTCACGCAAGGCATCTACGCGGATGATTGTAAGTAATTGTTCAAGAGGTATATAGCAACGACCCATCAAATTTTCGAATGAGGTGAAGCGACCATTTCGTTGTCGCTCTTGATAAATTGTTAAGATGATTTTGCTTTCAGTATTTTGTATTAAGTTGAAGCCCAAAATGATTCGTTTTTCTATTATTATACATTCATAATCACCTTCGTTTATACTTGGCGATTCAATTGTGGCGCCCAACATACGCGCTTCATGAACGTAGATTTCAGTTCGGTAATATCCTCCAAAATTATTTATTGTCGCTACCATGTATTCGAGCGGATAATGTGCTTTTAAATACAAAGTTTGATAGCTTTCTACTGCGTATGATGCAGAGTGACCTTTGGAAAAAGCATAGCCAGCAAAACTTTCGATTTGTCGCCAAATTTCGGTTGCAAGCTCTTTCGAGTGACCTTTGTCAAGACAATTTTTGAAATAAGTTTCTTCCACTTTCGTAAATTCTGAACGCGAACGAAATTTACCAGACATTCCTCTACGCAGTACATCAGCTTCTCCTAAATCCAATCCAGCAAAGTAATGTGCGACTTTTATAACATCTTCTTGGTAAACCATTACGCCATATGTGTCAGGCATAATTTCCATCATTACTGGATGTGCTTCTTTTCTTCGTTCAGGGAAGCGGTGGCGCAAAATATATTCGCGCATCATACCAGAATGTGAAACACCTGGACGGATAATCGAGCTCGCCGCGACTAAAGTCAGATAATCATCGACTTGTAGTTTTTGCAATAACATACGCATGGCCGGAGATTCTACATAAAAACAGCCTAGAGCTTGTGCATTGCGGAGAATATGTTTAATCTTTAAGTCCACCTTTAAATAAGCCAAATCGTGAATGTCATGTGGTGGATTTTCCGGCTGATTATATTCCACAATTTCTAAACAATCGTGAATTTTAGCCAATCCACGCTGACTTAATACATCAAATTTATATAGGCCAACATCTTCTGCTTCTAGCATAGAGAATTGAGTGGTTGGATAACCTTTTGGTGGCAAAAAAGTAGCTGAATACCATGAAATTGGTTTTTCACTGATGACAATTCCGCCGGCATGAACACTCAGATGTGCAGGCATCCCTTCGATTTGTTTGGCGTATTTTAAAACCAATATGGATAGGTGGTCCAATTGTTCGATAATAAATTTTCCTTTACTTAAAATATCCAATTCTGATTTCGGCAAACCAAAAACCTTACCCAATTCGCGAACGGTGGCTTTGTATTGGAAAGTGTTGTAGGTACAAAGTAATGCTGCATTTTCGTAGCGTTTGAAAATATATTGTGTTACATCTTCACGGTCTTTCCAAGAAAAATCAATGTCGAAATCAGGCGGATTTTTCCGATAAAGATTGATGAACCTTTCAAAGTAAAGGTCAAGTTCAAGAGGGTCAACATCTGTGATTCTCAATAAGTAAGCAATAATACTGTTTGCGCCACTTCCTCGACCGACATAAAAGTAATTTTTGGATCGAGCGTAAGAAGTGAAATCCCAAGTGATTAAGAAATAGGACAAGTAATTCTTTTGTGCGATGATTTCAATTTCCTTATCTATTCGCGATAAAACAGCTTCGTTGACAACTGGATAGCGATAAGCTAAGCCTTCCATGGCGAGTTGTCGTAAAAGTTGCAAATCTTCTTTTATGCTACCAGTATATGTTTTGACATTTTGAGGTTCGGCATCGTCGCCAAATTTGAAGTTCAATTGGCAACTAGAGAGCAGCTCTTCTGCTCGAAGCAACAATTCCGAATGTTCGCCCAATTTCTCAAGTAATTCACTCTTTGTCAAAAATAAATTTTCTGGTGATGCTTGTTCTTCAATCGGCAATTTAGAGAGTAGACAATTGTTGTCTATTGAGCGTAAAAGGCGATGCGTGTTGAAGTCGCGTTTGTTTCGAAATGTCATCGAATGTAGGAGTAGCATCTTTTTATCTAGGCTTGATTTTATTTCCCAAGTCAAGCGATTAAGATTGGTTAACGAAATCCCGATAAATTCATTTTCGGAACATTTAATTGGTTGTTTTCCCCAAGGATAAATCACAAAACAATTCCCGAAATGAGGTGCTCGTTCAGGAAAAATCATTTTTTTATGCAAGTGCTCCGACAGAAAAACGTTCAATTCGTGAAAACCTCGGTTGTTCTTCGCAATTACAACGAAGCGTTGCTGCATACCATTCCGAATATCTACTCCAACAACAGATGCTCTTTCTTCGAGTTCTAAGCGCAGCCGAAGAGCGCTATTTTCCAAACAAAATGCCATAGCGGCCGTTGTCGAATTAATATCGACTAGCGCTACATTATCGTACCCGGAATCCGTCGCCCAGTTGGCGATCTCTTCTGGCGATAGTATGCCGTATTTTAGGCTGAAATGAGATTGAACAATCATTTTGCGATTTGTGATGAGAACAGAGAGTAGAGACCGTCCGCCTATTCGGACTGTGTGAGTAGAGAAGAATTAACAAGTGTGATTTTCATTCTCTGCTCTTGAATCTCTGTTCTCTAAAGAAGTGTTTTCATGTAGCCGATAATCATTTTTTCAATTTCATCTGTTTGATTCATGATGTTTTTAAAAGTATCGTTGTTGAGCAATTGTAACCTTCGACAAAGTTCTATTTGTGTTTCAACTTCGGCGATATTGGATGGAATACTTACTGATGCTCTTCGTAACTGACTTGTTAATCCATATCGTTCTTCATCAGGAAAAGTATTAGTTTGTAGATAAAGAACTTCAACCAAATCCATACTTTTCTGCCATACTTTTAAATTCTTATAATTATGCATGTTACCTCATTTTAAATTAACTTTCTCTATTCGTTCATAATCTCTGCTCTCTATTCTCGACTCTCTATACTCTAACTTCTTCGATTAGCCAAAAGTGGAGGCGGTTCTCCAGAAAAAGGATTCCATCTTCCTATCGTTCTAGCTTCTATGCCAACAGCTCTAAGGACAGCGCGATCACCGAAACGGAGGCGAATTTTGTCCATCGCTTGGTAGAGTTTCACGTATTCAATTTTATCGTCGAAAAGACTCATTTCGTGGTGACCGTTAACTAAATCGCTATAGCGGACACCGATTAAGCGAACGAGTAAACGACGATTGTAAGCACGGTCGAATAATTCGCTGACGAGTGGAATTAAATCGTGGTCGGCAGAAGTGTAGGGAATCCGTTTTTGCAAGGTTCTCGTTTGAAAATCGGAGTAGCGAATTTTTACCGTGACGCAAGCAGAAACTTTCTTTCCTCTTCGCAATTGAAAAGCGAGATTTTCTGCCATAGCGGCGAGAATTCCTTTGAGTTTCACGACGTCGATAGTGTCGTGATCGAACGTTCGCTCGGTGGAAATCGACTTTCGTTCGTTGTATTGAATGACAGGAGAATTGTCGATTCCTTGGGCTTTTTTCCAAATTCCGCTACCATTTTTCCCAAAAGCACTTTCCATCATTTCGATGGGCATATCTTGAATGGTTTGGATTTTTTGGATACCTAGGTTTCGTAAGTTTTGGTAGGTTTTTAGGCCAACCATTGGGATTTTCCGTACCGAAAGTGGACCTAAAAACGGTTTCTCTTCCCCGTAATCAATTTGAATTTGATTGTTAGGTTTTGCTTCGCCAGTTGCAATTTTAGAAACGGTTTTGTTTTGAGAAAGTCCGAAAGAGATTGGTAAACCTGTTTCTCTTATTATTTTTTGGCGTAATTCACCAGCATACTTGTAGCAACCGTAAAACTTATCCATGCCCGATAAATCGATGTAAAACTCATCTACGGAAGCCTTTTCGTAAATCGGCGAATCTTCTTTGATGATATCAGTCACCATACTCGAATATTTCATGTACGTCGATGAGTTTCCTTTGATGATAATCGCTTCAGGACATCTTTCACGTGCCATTTTCATCGGCATAGCGGAATGAACGCCGAATTTTCGGGCTTCATAACTGCAAGCCGCTACTACGCCACGGTCACTTGTTCCGCCAATGAGGATAGGTTTTCCGTTCAATCGACTATCAAGCAATCGCTCGCACGAAACAAAAAAAGTGTCCAAGTCCATATGTAATATTGATCTGTTGATATTTTCCATTTTTTTTTAGCTATTACACGCTAGACATAAGACTGCTGGGTTTTAGATAACGATTTTCATTATATACTAGTCTAAAATCTAATGTCAAGTATCTAAAGTCTTCCCACAGAGAAAAATGCTACTTTTATTCTATCTCGTTTCACAAAATTATGTATATTTGATTAATAAATAACCATAAAATAGATTAAAAAGTAATCAACAATGATGCAAAATTGAGTGTGGAGAACGTAAACGATTTACGGAGTATTAAATCGTTTTAGACGAATGGAAAAGTAGTTGGCAGGAAAAGCTTTTTATTAACGGTGAATAGTGAAAAAGTCGTAACAACTTTCCATCAAAAAGCCTCAAAATCAAGTTATATTTGTTGGTTACTCGACTTGACAGAAGAAAATATGGCAGAAAATCAGTATACCGAAGACAATATCCGCTCCCTCGACTGGAAAGAGCACATACGATTGCGTCCCGGAATGTACATCGGGAAACTCGGTGATGGTGCCGCAGCTGATGACGGAATTTACATTCTAATCAAAGAAGTTGTCGATAATTGTATCGATGAATTTGTGATGGGGAA
>JBDNIA010000006.1:0-14094 GCA_041688525.1 Crocinitomicaceae bacterium
ATAAATTAAAAACCGGAAGTGGGAATCTGATGATTTCAGCTGAGAAATTGAAGAAGCTTGGTGTGAAAACGAAAAAGAAACTAGACAATTATAACTTACGAGAGGAAGAACTTGATGAGTAGGATTAGCCTATTTGTATTTCTTGCATTATTTTCTTGTTCGACTCAAAAGGATGCAGGTTATTCCGAGTTGATGCCTGAAAAGGAAGTCAAATCGAAGGCCGTTGACAATTTACCAGTCCGATATCAATTTTTCAGAGTGGGAGCGGAGCGGTGTAAACTTTATTATGCGCTAGATCCGAAAAACTTTCTCTCCATGCGCGATTCATCTGGATTGTGGTCTGTTTCTATGGCGGTTGAACTAAAAATAAAGTCCAATCAAATAACCAGATCAACGTTAATTGGAGTAGTAAAGGATACGCTTGTTTTTGATAAGCAGGTAATTTCGGATAGTATCACTTTTCTGTTACCTGAGCGCAAAGATGTATTTATTGAGCTTATGGTTTACGACCAGCACAAACATATTTTTCAAAATTTCACTTCCTACTGGGAACGTGATTTTGAATTTATTTCGGAAGATTTAAGTTTGTGGGATGATGCTTGTAACTGCATGGCACAGGGAAGCTTCATCTCTCCCGGTAAAGCAAAATTAAGAGTGAATAAGGAACAATCAAATGACTTTAAATTGGAAGTTTATGAAAATATATTTAAACCTGCCCTGAAGATGTTTGACATTGGAAAAAATGAATTTTTGATGAACTTGAAACCCACAAAAAGTAGCAATGGTTCTATAGAAGAGATAGAAAAAGTAGTCAATGACTTCGTTGAGGCATACTGTACGATAAGACCTGCTAAATTGTCAAATGAAAAAAGGACAAACGAAAATTTTGAGTTTACAATTCAATCTCATCCTTTTGATTATAACATCGCACCACTTATCTACCTGTTAAGTGATAATAACATAAACGCTGTTGATATCAATACTTGGATAAAATTTTGGTCAAGAGTTTCAAATAATGAGCCGATAAAAGCGGAAAGATTGATTAAGGAATTTAACAAGAGAGTGGAATATGCAGATAATAATTATAGTAGTTACAAGTCCGGATGGAAAACAGATAGAGGCATGATGTTTATCTTATTAGGCAGACCGGATCGTATTCAAAATGACATACGCGGCGAAGTTTGGATTTACGGCTTTACTGAATTGAACGCGATGCAATACACATTTGAGCGAAATCCCTTGGGAATACACAAGAACGATTATGTTCTCGAAAGAAGCTATAATTATCGGCAAATTTGGCAATCTGCGACGCTTAATTGGGAAAATGGTTGGATTAAAGAGGAAAATGCGTATTAACTATTTTGCATTGAGCCTTTGATTTCTTTCATAAATTCTGAAGCGTAAACAAAATCAATAATTTCTTTATTATCAGTGGAAATGATTGACTTTCTATCACCTTCCCACCATTTTTTGCCTTCGTGAATAAAAATAATATTATCCCCAATTTCAATGACTGAATTCATATCGTGAGTAATCACAACAGTTGTCATGTTCGATTCATAAGTTATTTCACGAATCAAATTATCAATTATAATTGAGGTTTGAGGATCTAAACCTGAGTTGGGCTCATCACAAAATAAATATTTTGGATTCATTGCAATCGCTCGAGCAATTGCAACTCGTTTTTTCATTCCTCCGCTAAGTTCAGCAGGTAGTAAATGATTTTGTCCTTCGAGATTTACACGTTCCAAACAGCAGTTAACACGATTGAGCATCTCTTTCTTGGTTTGCGTGCCAAACATGGTTAAAGGGAACATAATATTTTGTTCCACATTCATGGAATCAAACAGTGCAGAAGCTTGGAAAAGCATTCCAATTTCTTTCCGTATTTCTTTCCTGTCGTGGCGATTCATAGTCGTAAAGTTCCGGCCATCAAAAATAACGTCGCCTTTGTCAGGCTCGTGCAAACCAACAATGCATTTGGTTAAAACCGATTTTCCTTGACCAGATTGTCCAATAATTAAATTGACTTTTCCCGGCAGAAACTGGGCATTGATGTCAAATAAAATTTGACGATCTCCAAATGATTTTTCTAAATGTTTTGCTTCAATCATTACAACAACAACATTTGGGTAAGAATGAAATTACAAATGAGAATAACAATGCTACTGCTTACAACGGCTTGTGTAGATGAACGTCCAACGTCCAACGCGCCACCTTTAGTATAATAGCCGTAAAAAGAGGAAACAGATACAATTACAAAAGCGAATACAACCGATTTTATTAAAGCATACCAGATATCACTCAATTTAAAGTATGTCCGCAAGCCAAAAATATAAGTGTCCGTTGAAGATAAATCCGCCAATATCAGAGAGGCCCATCCACCAATTAAACTCAATCCAATGGACATGATAATTAGGAATGGAAAGAAAAGTACTGCTGCGGTAATTTTTGGAAGAACCAAGAATGACAAGGAGTTAACGCCCATGATTTCCAAAGCGTCAATTTGTTCGGTAACGCGCATAGTGCCAATTTCAGAAGCGACATTAGAACCAATTTTCCCTGCCATAATCAATGAAATAATAGTCGGAGAAAACTCAAGAATTGTGCTTGATCTAGTAATATAGCCAATTGTATATGCGGGCAACCAAGGAGAATCCATATTAGATGCTGTTTGCAATGCAATAACTGCGCCCATAAAGGCAGATAGTAAAGCAACCAAAGGAATAGAATTAATACCTATACTTTGAATTTCGTCAAATAATCGAACCCGAAATATTTTCATTTTTTCAGGCTTTGAAAAAACGACCCAAAGCATTTGAAAATATTTCCCTATGTTAAATAATATATTCACTGAACCGCTAAATTAATCGATATTTCCGTTTAGACGAAGGGAATAGGTTAAGTTTTATTAAAAGTTTAACGTTGCTAAGTATTTATCAGATGAATTTCTAATTGAATAACTAGTAACTATCTTCGAAAGAAGAATTAATTTTACCACATGAACAATTCAACAGCATTTGAACAACATCAGCGAATCTTACAAAAGTATTTGCCTTTGAAGTTTGTAGATGCCGTTGTCGAATTAATATTAAAAAACCCTTTAGAATTTTTGATTGTAGCTCCAAGGTCTACTAAGCTTGGAGATTTCAGATATGGGCCAAGTTTAAAACGACCAAAAATCACAATCAACGGAAACTTAAATCCGTACTCATTTCTGATAACAACCTTGCATGAATTAGCCCATTATTTTGCTCATTTGGAATATGGTGGACGAATAAAAGCCCACGGCAAGGAATGGCAAAAAACATATCAGAATCTAATTTATCCAACTATTGAAAGTGGACATTTACCAAAAGATATTGAAGATGCCCTTTTGAAATCACTTGTGAATGTCAAGGCGTCGTCTTGTACAGATTTGAATCTCATGCGTGTATTGCGTGCGTATGATTCAAATGTGAACGAAATGCTTTATCTTGAAGATCTTGAAGAAAATACGCATTTTGAGTTGAATGGAAAATGGTTTGCAAAGGGAAAGTTGAGAAGAAAAAGATACCTTTGCTGCGAATTAAGTACGCGTAAAAACTACTTGGTTTCTGCCTTGGCTGAAGTAAAACTAAAAGATAATGAAAGATAATTATTGCGTAATAATGGCTGGTGGAATCGGAAGCAGATTCTGGCCAATGTCTACTCCTGAAAGACCAAAACAGTTTTTAGATGTTTTAGGAATGGGAAAATCTCTTCTTCAATTGACGTATGATCGTTTAAAACACGTGGCACCGAAAGAGAATATTTATGTTGTAACGAATGCCAATTATGTTGGTTTAGTTGCCGAACAAATTCCTGAAATGGCTCTGGAGCAGATTTTAGCTGAACCGATGCGAAAAAACACTGCGCCTTGTATCGCTTATGCAGCTGCGAAAATTCAAGATTTGAATCCGAATGCAAACTTAATTGTTGCGCCTTCCGATCATTTGATTTTAAAAGATGATTTATTCCTTGCGACAATAAATTCGGCTATTTCCCGAGCAGATAAAGGGAAACTAGTGACTTTAGGTATTCAGCCTTCTCGCCCAGACACTGGATATGGGTACATAGAAGTTGATGCAACGAAAAATATTCAAACAGGACAAGCAACAGAAGTTATTCAATTTCGTGAAAAACCAGATTTGGTAACTGCTGAATCTTTCTTAGCAAGTGGAAACTTCTTCTGGAATTCTGGAATTTTCATCTGGAAAACGGAAACTATTTTAAAAGCATTGCACGATTTTCAGCCAGAACTTTACGACATTTTCACCAAGGAAATGGCGCTTTACAACACGGGAGAAGAGCAAAAAATGGTCAACAAATGTTTCGCCGATTGTGAAGATATTTCTATCGATTTTGCTGTAATGGAACAGGCTAAAAATGTTGACGTTGTTATCGCAACTTTCGACTGGTCGGATTTAGGAACTTGGGGCTCGTTATATACGCACATGCCTCAAGACGAAAACGGAAATGCTGTTGTTGGTAATCACGTTACAATGATCGATTCTAAAAATTGCATTGTCAATGTTCCGGACGACAAATTAGTCATGATTCAGGGTTTAGAAAATCAAATCATTATCGAAGCCGACGGAAACTTGATGATTATTTCTCAAAAAGACGAACAAGACTTAAAGAAATTCTTACCGAAAGTTCAGGCCAAGAGCCCGTATTTTTTCTAGAAAGAATGCCAAATCGACCTATTCCGATAGCTATTGTATTAGTCGTTTATTGGTTGTTGAAGAGAGTATTTACCTCATTTTAAATATTTTAAGGCTGAAAATAAATCAAATTGCGGTTCAAAAACTTATTGTGTCTACGGTTTGAAAATACATTTTCAGAGTCTTGAAATCAAATAATATAAATAAACACATGAAAAGGAATTTCTTGATAATGGTGCATTGAAAGTTGATATAATTTTAAATGCTTAAAAGTTCCCAAGATCAATTAAATTCCAAATCAGAATAAATCTATGTTTCAAAGTGATGCATTAACGAATTTCTATTTTAACCGATACGCGTGCATTGTGATTTTTAGTAATAAATAGTTAAGCGCTTTTGCTTCAGAAACGAAATTCGAAAATCTACTGGTGTATTCCAGTTATCTTTATTCAAAAAAAGTGAAGTTTAGCCTCTACTTATTTTTCCTAATATTCTCTTTGTCTGTTTTCGCACAAGACAGCACAATTTGGGTTTCTTTTCATCCCTCATCGAACCAGAATTTAGGTTTTGATTCAGCCAAAAAAATCACGGGCACGAATTATTATCCTTTATTTCAGCTTGAAAATGGGCAAAATCGGCAGTCCTCCTATAAAATTCTTGCTTACGGAAAGTCTGACGTTGTCAACGTTAAACTTCACGGTGATTCTTCCGTTCAATGGTCAGATCTAGAATTTTATTTTGGAAAAGAATTAATTAAACCTGGAATTATAAATGAGAGGAATGCGTTTCTTTTGCTAAAAAACTCAGAGAAATCAAACGATGTATTAGTGTATCGCAAAGGCGTTCTTATCGGTCAATTAAAGACGATGGTTTATACCGGCAAGAAAAGAAAAGTAGTAATTATTCCGATCGTAAGAAATTCGTTAAACCTCCAAATTTTAAAAAAAGAATTAGATTGGATATACCGGCAAGCGAATATAGAATTAGAAGTAACTTTTGAAACGCCTTTTCAATCTAAAGTATTTAATTCCAATACAATTTTCACACCTCCCGACACCCTAAAGACGAGATATACTGGTCAAATGCGTTTGTTACGAGATCAGTATTTTACTCAAAATCCGAATGCAGACAGAAATGCCTATTATTTATTTATAATTCCAAATTTTTCTAATGCGCGAAAACTTGGCTATATGGTATATGATAAATCAATTGGTTTCGTGCCTTTTCAAAAAGATCAAAAGAAATTTGGGATACAAATTGCTCGAACCCTCGCAATAGGCATAGGAGCGTTGGATGATTTGTGGTTAAAAACAAACCCAACAATTATAAATAATTTAATGGATACAAATAACGGTATCACATTAACGCATTTTCAAATAACGGAATTGCAACGTGATATTTCTATTTACGCACGAATTGATTCTTATGAAAATATAAAAACGGGTAACGGAACAATTGCGTATTATTTTTGGGAAGAGGACGAAAATGGGGTGATTTTAATGGATGATAAAAACCCAATTAAAGCGTTGAAACAACCCTCCAAAAAAAACTTTATCGCTTATAGATTTGACGTGAAGTATTTTTTAATGCGACCTTTCTTTCGCTTAGGAAAATACTATATTTCTCTGCTGAATTTCATATTTATCTTTGCGATAGCACTCGTTATTTATCTGCTCCGCAAAAAAGTAAAAACGTTTTGGGGAAATAGAAATTTGAGAAATTTCTGGAGAAAACTCCTTTTTTGGCTAAGTTTTGTTGGCGCTATTTTTCTCGTTCAATTTAGTTTTGAATGGGGTAATTCTATTTTAGATCAGTTCAAAAAAGTATCCGGACCAATACCAGCTTTATTAGATTTGACTTATCGAGATGTGCGACAAGTACTTTTTACTGATCCAGAAATTCGCAAACAAGGAGAAGCTAATTTATATTCTGAAATATTAGTACGTAAAAAAGGTGCTTGGGAAGTAAAAAAAAGAGGCCACGTTTTATATTTTGACGTGCAAGAAAGCGATACAAATGAAAGCCCAACTTTGCGCTTAACAAATACTAGCGATAGATTAATTTTACCTTTAGATTCTATAAACGCTTTTGCAAGAACGCATTATTCTGTTTTTTCCTATTTGAATAGTAAAGGCGAACGTTTGCGACAAGAAGTCTATACTTATGATGGGCAAAAAGTAAAGGGTTTTAAAAACAACCTGGATATTGCCAAACGTGTTTTAGTATTTGCAAACGGGTATCGACCAACCTCAACGGGACAAACATTCGGGGAAAACTTTAAAGGCATACAAGCGAAAGGTTTTGAGTTTCCAAATTCTACAAATTATATTTATAATTTCGACCGTTATGATTATTGGCAACCTTGGGGTGCAATCAACCAACAGTTTCAAAATAGAATTAATCCATCAGTAACGTTTTATGCCGATGGACATTTCTCTGTTTCAACGTCGGATTATCTATCTCTTTTGAATTTTACGCGCATATCTCAACTGTATCCTTCTCGCTGTAAAAATCCTAAAAAGCACACCTGTCGGACGGTGAAAAATAATGAGTTTACACGCTTTATTTTGCCAACTTCCAAAACGGAAAAATTATTAAAAATGCCGCCAAATAAAAAAGGGTTTGCGTTTAGAAAAATGAAAGGAAAAATAGCTGGGATGAATCTTTTACAAGAACTTAATCCCTTGCCGAATATGTCTGAAAATGACACTCTTTTTATCGTTGCACATAGTATGGGTTATGCTTACGCTCTGGGAATGATTGAAGTATTGCGCAACAAAATTATTTTTGGCGGATTTTATATCATTGCTCCAGAAAATGCGAAAAGTGGCGCGATAAAATCTGAAGAATGGGAGCAAGTCTGGCAATATGGAAGTCGATTTAATCTGGCCATGTCAGACGCGCCATGCTTGCAAGATGGTATTGCTCCTCAATCATCAGTTAAAGGACTTTCGTATCGAAATAGAGCTTTTATTCCTGAAAACAGGTACAATAAAAAGGGTTTTTTCGACTCCCATTTTATCGGCTACTACGATTGGATTTTACTATTGAAAGAGAATGAAACAGGTTACATCAAACAACGGTGATTTACATTATCTTTTTAAAATCACCACTCAACAATGATAAATCCAAGATAGAAGTTTGCAAAGCTAATGACGAAGACAGTTGTCGATTTTTAGTTTGAATAACTGAAAACTGAATTTCCCGCAATTCTAGATCGGTAATCGACCCATTCTCATAAGATTTCTGTGCAATGGCATAAATTTCTTCGGCATTTATCAGTGAACCTTGATCCAAATCATACAATTGCTTTGCATAATCGTAATTATCAAAAGCAGCTTGTAATTCGTTGGCTATCATTTGTGTTTTTTTCTCCACATACAAGTCTGCCACATCTTGCTGTAAACTATTGTTTTTTAAATCTGTAAAAGTGGAGAGCCTATCTAAAATATTCCATCTCAAACTTAATCCAAAACTTGGGCCGGCACTTCGATTTGACACCAAAAATCCAGCCTGACTTTGGGACGTTCCAAAGGCGTATTGTCCGTATAAATTTAATTGCGGAAAATAGCGCCCTTGAAGTTCTTTTCGTTGCATGTCTTTAATTGCAACATTTGATTTTTCGACCAACAGAGCAGTGTTCTGTTCGAAAGCCATTTTTGTCATCGCCTCTCGATTGATTTCAACAATAGGTTTTGCGTTAGCAATGAGTTCAAAATTTACTTCTCGCGCATTTCCCATTAACAATGCCAAATTCAACTTCATTTCACGTATAGATTTTAAATGTGAGATCAAATTCGAACTATCGTTTGCAACATCCATTTTGCCCTGTAAAAATGCCAATTCACTAGCTGCACCATTTTTGCGTTTAAGTGAAATCAATTTATACCGCTGAAGAGTTAGTGCCAGACCTTCTTCATAAACAGCAGTCATTTGATTTTGCAAAGCAATAGAATGAAACAAAACCGACACTTGATACAAAGTCATCTCCACTTGAGCGCTTACAACTAAAGTTGAAGCGTCCTCCTGCAGTTGAAGACGGTTATCTGTTGCAAACATTGTAAAACCATCGAAGAAGGTCCAATCTAGCCGAACGTTTGCATTCAAAGAATTGCTTTTTGCGCCATTTACGTCGTTAATTTGACCTGAAATAAACTCTTGACGAGTATTCGCCACTCCAAAGTTTTGGTCAGCATTTACAGCAACTGTCGGTAAATAACCCGCATTTCCAATGTTGTTTAAATTAGCAACTTGCTCAGCGGAATTACGTACGATTTGTATGTCAAAATTATGAGCCAAAGATTTTTGAATTACTTCTTCGTAAGTCAATCTGCCTTGTGAAAAACCAAAGGATGAGATAAAAAGAAGGATCAATGATATATAAATTTTCATTTTTTCTGTTTTGAAGTAACATAAATGTATAAGCCAGGAATAACGTAGAGCGTCAACAAAAGCGAGAATGCCAATCCTCCTACGATTGAAATCCCCATTGGCACGCGACTTGTGGAAGCGTCGCCTAAAGCCAAAGCAATAGGCAACGCTCCTAGAATGGTCGCCAGTGTCGTCATTAAAATTGGCCTGAAACGTTTTGCTGCTGAATCTATGATTGCCTCTTTGATTGAAAGTCCATCGGCTTTTCTTTGGTTGGCAAATTCAACAATCAGAATACCATTTTTCGTCACTAAACCTATCAAAACGATGATTCCGATTTCCGAGAAAATATTCAAGGTTTGACCAGTTAACCATAAGGAAAGCATAGCTCCAGCCAAAGCCAGAGGAACAGTAAACATAATAATCAGTGGATCTCTGAAGCTTTCAAACTGAGCTGCCAAAACCAAATAAACTAAGATTAAGGCGAGTAAAAAGGCAAATACCAAACTTCCTCCACTTTCGGCGAATTCCTTAGATGTTCCTGCCAAACTATGCGAAAAGGTTTGAGGCAGGACTTTTTCTGAAATTTTGTCCATCGCTTCAATGCCATCACCAATCGTTAAACCTTTACTCGGTTGAGCGGAAATAGTTGCAGAAACATAACGGTTATAGCGAAAAAGTTGTGGAGGACTCGATTCATTTCTAACAGTAACTAAATTATCTAAAGGCACCATTTGTCCTGATTCGCTGCGCACTTGAATAGCTTTCAAGTCGGAAGGATCATCGCGTTTTTCTTTCATAGCTTGTCCGATAACTTGGTATTGTTTTCCATTTTTAATGAAATAACCAAATCGTTGACCTGAAAAATACAGTTGTAAAGTTTTGGCAATATCTTGAACAGATATCCCCATACTTGCTGCTTTGTCCCTGTTAATATCTACTTGTAATTCTGGTTTGTTGAACTTCAAATCAACGTCGACAATTGCAAAGGCAGGATCGGAACTTGCTGCTTTCATGAATTTCGGTAAAACTTCTTTCATTTGTTTGAAGCTCGGAGCTTGAAGAACATATTGTACAGGAAGTCCTGATTGTCGGCCGCCACCAATGGTTTGCTCCTGAATGATAAATGAACGAGCAAAATTGTAATTCGCAATTTTCGGAGACAAATCTGCCACGATTTCCGCTTGCGAGCGTTTTCTATCTTTTCCTGGCACCAAATTGAGACGAATAAATCCTTTATTTACAGAGATAGATGCTCCAAATCCTGGAGATGTAACAGCCAGTAAATTATCTTTCTCCGCCATCGTATCTACCAAATTGATCAAATCCATTTGGTACTCATCCATGCGTTCGTAAGACGTTCCTTCAGGTGTATTCGATAGGATTAAAAATCGACTCTTATCTTCCATCGGAGCTAATTCGGACTGTAAACTTTTCCCACTTAAGAAAATGGTAAGTATACAAACCAACATCAAAATTAGCGCAACCCACGGTCGTTTCATAAATGAAGTTAAAGAGTTGCGATAACCGTTTAAAAGACCATCGAGAAATTTTCCCGACATGCGATAGAAGCGCGAATGTCTTTCTTTCTTTTTCAATAAGCGCGAACTCATCATAGGAGTCAGAGTTAATGAAATAAAGGCTGATATAACGACTGAACCAGCTACAACGACGCCAAATTCACGAAACAATCGACCCGTTAATCCTTGCAAGAAAATAACAGGTAAGAATACGGCAATTAGCGTAATTGTTGTAGAAATAATGGCAAACAGAATTTCTTGTGAGCCCTTGTGTGCGGCTTCTTTCGGATCTTCACCTTTTTCAACCCGCGCATAAATATTTTCCATGACCACAATTGCGTCATCGACGACTAAGCCGGTGGCGAGGACAATTCCCAACAATGTCAATAGATTTATCGAGAAATCTGAAATATACATGATGAAAAATGTACCAATCAAGGAAATAGGAATGGCAATTATTGGAATCAAGGTTGTTCTCCAATCGCGAAGGAAAAGGAAAATTATTAATACCACTAATCCGAAGGCTATCAAAATAGTTTCCTCCACCTCTGAAATAGATTTTCGAATATTTTGTGTGGCATCTAACGCAATACCTAAGGTGACATCACTTGGAAGTTCCTTTTTTATTTGATCAACCTTTTTATAGATTTCATCTACAATTTCAATGTAGTTTGCACCTGGCTGTGGATTCACAGCGATTCCTATCATTGGAGTTCCGTGATTTCCTCGCAATAGCGTTCGTTCGTTTTCAGGCGATAAAACGGCACGTCCAATATCTTTAAGACGAATTATATCAATCCCTTCTTTTGAAATAATTAGATTGTTAAATTCTTCTTCTGTTGTCAAGCGTCCGAATGTTCGAATAGTTAATTCCACATCATTCCCTTCAATACGACCAGAGGGCAATTCCACATTTTGGGCTAATAATGCTTGGTTCACCTCTACAACAGTCAGATTGTATGCTGCCATTTTCTCCGGATCTAAATTGAATTTCATGGCGAATTTCTTCTCTCCCCAAATTCTAATTTCACTAACTCCTTTAATGGTTTGTAAACGTTCTTTGAAGACATTATTGCCCAGTTCTGTCAACTCTAACAGCGTTTTGCGATCAGACTGAACTGTTAATGAAAAAATGGCATCTGAGTTGGCGTCTGATTTTGTGACGATTGGTGGATCTGCGTCTTCAGGTAGTTTCTTAATTGCCGCTGAAACTTTATCGCGCACATCATTTGCTGCGTCGTCCAAATCTACACTCAAATCAAATTCAACCGTTACAGTGCTTCTTCCATCAGAGCTGATTGAACTCAAAGTTTGAATTCCGGCAACACCATTGATTGACTCTTCTAACGGTTCTGTAATTTGTGATTCTATGACATCAGGATTTGCGCCGTTATAGTTGGTGGTTACCGTAATAATTGGTGGATCGACCGAAGGAAATTCTCGAATTCCCAAATAAGAAAAACCAATAAGTCCGAAAATAACGACAACAATAGACATCACAGTCGCCAATACCGGACGCTTAATACTTAGTGAAGCTATGTTCATTTTTTTACAATTTTTACGTTTATAGAAACACCTGCTCGAACTGCTAATAGACCTGTAACAAGAACTTTTTCTCCCGCTTTTACCTCTCCGATGATTTGCACCTTTTCCGCTGTTCGCAATCCAATTTCAACTGGAACTTCAGCTACCATTCCATTGCGAACGACAAATATTTTTTGTCCTTTGAGAATAGGAATAATACTTTCTGTAGGAACCATAAAGGCATTTTGCTCTTTTCCAAGATCATAATCGATAGAAACAAAAGTTCCAGCCATCAACTTGCCTCTATTTTTCGCTTTTGCACGAATAGTAAGCATGCGTGTTTCGACATCTATTTGCGGCTCGTACGCGTATACGTCAGCAGAATATTTTTCGTTTGATTTGTCGGGGTGATAATAAATAGTTTGACCAATTTCCACAATACTTGCATAATTTTCCGAGATGGAAAATTCAATTTTTATAGGGTTTTCTTGAACGATAGTTGTGACAGCTGTTGTAGGCGAAATGAATGCTCCTTCGCTCACTCTTCTCAAACCAATACGACCAGAAAAAGGCGCCCGCAAGGTTGCTTTTGATATTTGAACGTTCACCAAATCTATTTGCGCTTGTATATTGGCCAATTGAGAAGCTGATTTCTCATATTCTTCCAAACTTATACCTTTGGCATCGAGCAAAGCTTTTTTGCGCGCTTCATCTTTTTGCGCGAAATCTGATTCTACTTTTAATTTAGCGCGTTGGGCTTTCAAAATATCTGTGTCTACAACTAATAAAACAGCTCCTTTACTTACCATTTGGCCTTCCTGAAAATTTATGGTTTGAATACGGCCAGAAACCTCACTTAACACTTGCACTTCTTCATTGGGAAGAATTGTTCCGGGAATAGATATCTTTCTGGCGACATCGCCAGGTTGAATTTCAACGACCTCGACGGTTGCTTTCATGTTGCCATTTGCTGGCGATTTAATATCCTTATTGTCGCTTCCGCAAGAAAATAGCAGATAGCTAAGCCCTAAAATGGCCACACTTATTTTACCCTTCATGTTATATTTTATTTGGTCGGTTGTAAAAAATTTCGATGTCTTCGATTGCTAAATTTTGTGTTTTACAAATCATTAGTGACAACATTTCTCTGAAATCTATTCGCTTTTCTTCAGGAATAAATTCAAAAAAGTAGTCATTCGTTTCTCTCAAGCCATCCTCAATTTCTTGGATCCATGGTTGTGCTTTTTCCGTAATACTCAATAAATGTTGTCGGCGATCAGCAGGGTTTTTAGTTCGTTCTATCCAACCATCTTCTGTTAGAATATCTAAAATACGCACCAAACTTACTTTATCGGTTAAGACTTGATTTGCCAATTCTTGCTGACTAATTTTGCCTGAATTTTTTCCAATAATATATAAAGGGAAGTAGTACCGTTCAATAGGTGTTCCTGCCATGCGAAGCGCTAACTGCCCTATATATTGTTTTGTTAAAAATCCAAATGTCCTGCCAAGAGGCCACTCTGTTTGAATCATATCTTATTAATAATTTACAATGTTAACTGTTTACAAAGTAAATTGTTTTCGTTTTAACTAAATTTGGGTCAATATTTTACTTAATTCTGTGTGCTATCGTAGCGCCCTTTTCAACTTATAAAGAAATGTAATTAAAAGCCATGTCTCGGCTCGCACAAGTTTTATATTCAATTGAATGAGCTCAACTACGAGACTTGACAATAGACTTAAAACTGGTGTGATTTGAATTTAATGTTCTATGCTTTTAAATAATTAATTAGAGTGACCCCTTTAGGTAGCAGAACGTAAATAGTTTATATTCTGGATCTGTTTATTTGTGTAAAAATAGCACAGATGAAAATGCTTAAAGAATTATCGAGAAAAGAATTTAGGGCAAAATTTGGGTCGGAGGCTCTATATTTAGCCTATTTATCTAAGACGAAATGGGTCGAGAGTTACAATTTTAGAAAGTGTAATAACGG
>JBDNIA010000338.1:0-30325 GCA_041688525.1 Crocinitomicaceae bacterium
CCTTTCCATAAGCTTCATTCCCTTTCAATGAATCAAGGTGAAATTGAAATTTAGTTCCCCGTTCCATCCAAATACCATTGTTTTCTTGATTTTTCACCAGTTTCGGTCTATTTTCGCTAGAAGAAAATATATAATAATTTTCTTTCTGATTGAAGTTCAATATTGGCGAACCCAAAAATCTATATTTATCCTTTTCTTGGGTTAAAATACCTTTTTTTATGATCTTCTGCATAAAGATAGGACCTTTATTGTTCATTGAAACCGCCACGGAAAAACCTGGAACATAGACATCACGAATTTTTTCTACTTCACTTATTTCAAAGTTATCATCCAGTTCAGATTCAATATATGTTTCTGTAATCTTCTGTTTTCCGCCTTGCCGAAAAGACAAATCACCATCCCAAGCAGCTAAAAAATCACTAAGTGGAAAACTTATTTTTTTACTCAACCTTGCCATCAATCGATAAAGTGGATCTTCTGGATGTTTTCGAAATTCATTAATTTGAAGATGGAGATTCAAAAATCTATTGGCGTAATAGTTCGACTCCAAGGCCAAACCACCCTTTTTCTGTGAAAAATTGAGGGACTTAGAACATTGGATGTAGGATAACATCGTAAAACTTGAAGAATCGCTATTGTGAGCAAAAACCGCCTTTTCTACGCCGAACTTTTTCAATCCTTTGGAATTGGAATAGAGGACAAGATTCTCACGTCTAAATTTTTTCAAACTTAAAAAATCTTTCCAAATCGGTTCAATTTCATTGCGTTGTGCGTGCAAAACATGAAAAAATCGTCTTCCAAATTGGTCGCCCTTATAGATAAATAAATAGTTTTTCCCAAAATTGATGTAAATATTATCTTTGGGCCAATACTGGACTTTCTCATTGTACACGAGCGTATCGCTGCCTACTTTAAGTTTTTGAAGGCGAAGTAAACCTGGTGCTATTTTACTACTGTCTGTAACGTGAATTAAAGCTCCCCAATTACCCGTTTCATCTGCGAAAACATAAACGGGGCGCTGGAAATTGAGTCCATAACTCTTCGCTTGACCCAATAAAAATTCTTGAGAAAAAAAATCTCTGAATGGCACTTTATTGTAATGCAACATTCCCGAGGTTTCTCTGGCTACATCAAGTACATTTACGCGAATTAAAAAATCCGCTTTAGGCAAGCGATCCACGAGCAACGGTTGCTCACTTTTTCCAGTCCAATAATGCCGGATAAACAAAAAGCTTGCAAGTAAAACAGCTAAAAAGAATATTAATGAGATTTTTTTGTACATGATAGCGAGAAGCCTTTCTGCCTTATTTCATAATGATATACAAGCTGTTAACCAAATCTAAAACATATTGTCCCGGATTATCATATGTTCCGTTAAAATCGTATTTCAAATTAAAATTTGTTGTCGTTGTCGTTGTTTTTGAAGATGTTAAGGTCATCATTCCTGTTTTGCCGCGCATTGAATTCAGCAATTGATTTTGTTCTATTGTAAATAGCTCTCTCGGCAAATTCGAAATTGTCTTTGACCAATCAATTTGTCCATAAACAAAACCTGACTTTTTCGTGAGCTTCACTTGTTTTCTGCTAATTCTTTCTGATCCAAAACCGGCTGTATGGTTGACTGCGAGATCTTCATCATTTGTCATAATAAACAATCCGTTTCTGTTGATTATGTACAAAGGCACAGAGTTTAAAATCGCATTATCAAACCTCCAATATTTGCCCATATTTGTAAATTCCGAAGTCATCTTTGCCAATTGTTCAAGTACTATGTTTGGGATATCATTTCTCTTTGTGGAAAAACCCAATGTAAAAATCGGCATGTCTTCCTCTGCTTCCACTTCGGTTTCCGTATAATTAAAATCTTCATCATATGTATAATCAATGCGACGAACCACAACTTTTTTCACACCATTAAAAGTGCCGAACATACTTCCTCGATAGGTGTTAAAGAGCGCCTCTTTATCTACAAAAGCATTGAGAAGTTCTATTGTTAGGACCGAGCTAGTGACACTCGTATTTTTTTCATCCCGCAACATTGGCATTACTATTTCATACGCTTTTTCATACGCTTGATACAAATCAACGTTGTATGTAAAATATGCTGAATTGTCTTTGTGAATGTACTTGGTTACTTTTTTATCAAATTTCGAATCGTTCAAAGCTGTATAAATAGAGCCCAAAGCTTCGCCGTAATTCGCCGTCATTTTTGCTTCGATAGAAGTTTCATTTAAAATAAAATCACCCATTATCTTATTTCCGGTATACAATTCTTTTATTTCATCATGCAGGGAAGGTAGAATAGTTTGTAAATAGCTAAAACGCTGGCTTTTTGTCAAATTTCGTGAATTATCCAAGTAGAAAACACCTTCAGAAGTGTGCGTTAAGAGTGCGGCTAATTCTTTGTCCTCTTTTTTTAAGTTTTTATTGTTGACGATAAGCTCAACAAAGATGTTATTCAAGTATTCCTGTTGCATAGTTGCATAAACTGAATCTCGTAGCTCGTTGTAATTTTTAGAGGCGACATCTTCGTCATAGACGTAATCCACACCTTCTTCTATTTCTTCTATTTCATCCTCTACATTGAAAATTCCCTCTTCAGAAGGACCTTCCTCTTCATCCCAACTTTCTTGAAAATAACCTTCATCTTCTGCAGAAATAGTTTCTTCTTCGCCTTGATCGTAATCGCCGTAATAATCGTAGGGTATAAACTCATTTCCACGGCTATACCAAGTAGAATCAGCTATTTCACCGACTAAACGCGGCAGAGGATCTACGCGAATTAAAATCCCAACATTGCCACGAACTAATAAGTGATTAAAATAGCTCGAGTAATATTTAACATTTTCCAACGGAGATATCCGCTCATCAAAATCATCAAAAACAGTAAATAGTTGATTCAAATCTTTAATTCCAAAAGTAAAACCCGCTACTTCATATTCGTCTCCGCGACCATAGAATATGTTTAACTTTTGATCAAAGTCTATTCCCGATTCTTTTAACGATTTACCAGAGGTTGAGCCATCAAAAAGCTCTTGTTCCAGTTCCCCCATGAATTCATACTTCACCAAATCATCTAAAGAGACTTTTTGTAAAAGACTGATGTTATTTAAACTGAAAACAATGGCAGCATCCAAAGGGATGAAGTCTTCTGAATTCTGAGAATATACGCCACTTATTGATAAGCTCAATGCGACAAACAAACAAATTAATTTCATTCTAAAAGATACTTGGGAAAAGATGAAAAATGTCTTTATGGTTTCAAAGGACTAAGGTATATGGTATTTTCCAATAAATTAAGGTTTTGGTTCAAAGAATATACGTTTGTCTTCAGCATAACCGCTTGATTATTTTTAGCGATTTGTGCATTTACATTCGAACATTCTTTAACTTGACGGTTAAAACGAGAGATACAAATATAATTCCCTTGTTTCAAAAGGCTTATTTCTTCCGGCTTTAACTCTTTTGTTTTTTTAATGGTGAAATCAGGCACGGACCGAATGAAACTGTCACCCGTCCAAGTCAACCAATCTGTATTGTCACCCATCACATTTGAATTTTCATTCAGTTCCTCTTCTAAAGTGGATGTAATTGCATCTTGCAAAAGACGCACAGATTTAAAATCGCAGGCTAATTTTATGATGTAATTCTCCATATCACAGTCCACCTTAACATTTAAAATTCCATTTTTCTGTTCAAAAACAGAAACAAAATGATTAATTCGACCTATTATTTCGTCGCGTGAAGGTATTTTTTTACCCTCCAAACTGTCCAAAGCTAAAACAGAGTTAATCTTCACTTTAGATGCGCTCAAGTTCACATGGTATTTAAATGTTCCCGAACCATCAGTATTCATTGTAATATCATCAATGATTTCTATACATGAACTCAGCATAAAAATAAGAACCAAACAAGAGAAAATCATTTTCATAGATCAAAATTAATGAAAATAAGTTCGCAAAAATAGTACCGTGAATTATTGTATTATCATTTCCCTACAACCTCGTTTCCAAAGGAAGTCGTTATATTTGCAAAAAACTTACAGGCATGGATAAATTTTCTACAAACAAAGCTCCTAAACCCGTTGGGTTGTATCCACACGCAAGAAAAGCTGGGAATTTACTATTTCTCTCTGGTGTTGGTCCACGGACGGCAGGAACTGATGTAAATGATTCTGGTGTTCCCGGGTTAAAATTAGACCACAACGGAAACTTTCTTGAATTCGATTTTGAAGCGCAATGTAGAAGCGTATTCGATAATGTCCGAATTATTTTAGAAGAATCCGGGTCAAGTTGGGATAAACTTATCGATGTAACCGTCTTTTTAGTAAATATGAAAAGAGATTTTGTGGTTTACAATAAAATTTATGCCGAGTATTTCAAAGACAATTTACCTTGTCGAACAACGGTTGAAATCAATTCGCTACCCACACCGATAGCGATTGAATTAAAATGTATTGCAACTTTATAAAAAATAAAAAATGATTCGATTTATTATTCGCTGCGCTATTGCGTTAGCATCAATTTTCTTTACCGTTTACCTTTTTGCCACTGGATATTGGGGTTGGGGAATAGTTATGATCTTGCTTACTGCCATTATTAGTTTGAGCTTTTTCAGAAATGAAAACATGATTTTAGGATTAAACCAAATGCGTTTAGGAAACACTGATAAGGCAAAGTACTACATGAACAAGATTACACACCCTCAGTTTATGCCGCGCAAACAACATGCTTATGTTGTATTTCTTCAAGCTGTTTTAAATACCCAAGAATTAGGCTTCGCAAAAAGTGAAACTCTTTTGCGGAAAGCACTTGCTTTGGGCTTAAGAACGGGGCAAGACAATGCCGTTGCGCGCATGCATCTATCTGGTATTTGTGCACAAACGGGCAGAAAGTCTGAGGCCGTTTCTCTTTTGGCTGAAGCAAAGAAATTAGATGCAACTGGTGCAATGCGTGAGCAAATCACTATGATGCAAAAACAACTGCAAATAGCTCCTTCCAAAAATCAAATGCGTATGGCGCAAATGACAGGTGGGCGCAAGAAAACTCCTAGATCTAGATAATTTGAAAACAGAAAATCCTAAAATCTTCGTCAATTTTTGCGACAATTACGAATTGTTGGATGCTGGTGGCAGTCAGAAATTAGAACGTTGGGGCGATATTATTACTATTCGACCCGATCGCCAAGCCTACTTTAAATCAGAAATCCCCTTCACCGAATGGGAGAAACAAGCGCATTGGAAATTCGTGGAAAAATCGAATCTGAAAGGTGCTTGGAAAAATTTAAACCCAGAAAAGAAAATATGGGACTTCAAAACGCTTGATTTGGTTGTTCAATTAGAATTAACGCGGTACAAACATATTGGCTTATTTCCTGAACAAAACATCAATTGGGAGTTTATTTCTAAAAATCTCCATGCCAAAGACCGATTCCTGAATCTATTTGCCTACACAGGTGCATCTTCACTCGTCGCGCGTAAAGTTGGTGCTGAAGTTTTGCATGTAGACTCTGTAAAGCAATCGATTTCTTGGGCAAAAAAGAATATGGAATTATCCGGATTATCAGATGTAAAATGGGTTTTAGAAGACGCGCTGAAATTTGTACAACGAGAAGAAAAACGAGGTAATTCATATGATATGATTCAAATGGATCCTCCAGCCTGGGGCATAGGTGCGAAGGGGGAAAAATGGAAGCTAGAGGATAAAATTCAAGCATTGATTCAAACTACTTTTTCTATTTTAGAACCAAAAGGTTGGTTAATTCTAAACACATACAGTCCTAGCCAAAAATTAAGCGATACTCGAAAATTAGTAGAGAAAATTTTTGGGAAAAGTGCCGAAGTCTGCTCTGAACTTTGGATGAAATCAAAAACCGACAAAGAAATTTATTACGGAGATATTATTCGAATACGAAAGAAGTAGTTATCTGTTAATCCAATGGATTGGGTTCAAACTTTGAACCCCCGTTCCCGAAACCAAATGTACTTCAAAGTGGAGAACAGATACTGCATAATCTGACTTCACGAACAAAGATCCTATGCTCTCTTTCGTGCTTATTTTATCTCCAACTTTCACGTAGGTATTCTGAAGATTTGAATAAACTGTTCGGTAATTACCGTGCTTAATAATTACCACTTTCCCTGCTCCAGGAATACTTAGAACACTGGTCACTTCTCCTTCAAAAACTGCTCGGATTTCAGAAAATTTGGGCGCAGAGATATCTATTCCATTGTTATTGGTAAACACATTTTCGAATGTGGGATGTGCATTTTTGCCGTAGTTCTCCGTAACTGTACCTTTTTCTACTGGCCAAGGTAATTTCCCCTTATTTGTAACAAAACTTTTGCTCAATAGTTCCGACTCAGTGGTCGTTTTAAATACAATATCACTTTTTGGTGTTACAGCTTCTGGTGCTGTTTTCGTTCCCGTATTTACTTTTTTCTTCTCAGCAACAGCCGCTTTTGCAGCAGCTTCAGCAGCCGCTTTTTCCCTTATTGCTTCTTCTTTTCTTCGTTTCTCTTCGGCAAGTGCTATTTCTCTTCGAATTGCAGCCGCTATTTCATTGCTTATGGTTTGTTTCCTTTTTTCATCAGCTCTCAATTCAAGCAACAATCTATCCTCTTCTTTTTTGAATACCTGATAGACCTTTTCTTGTTTTATCTTATCGACGATCATACTTTCTTTTTCCTTTTTCTTTTCTTTAAGAATAAGGACTTTTTCACTTTTCTGTTCTTTGACCTCATAAATTTCCCGCGCTATCAGACCTTGGTGCTGCCGGATTATTACGAATTGCTTTTTTTGTAAATCTGCTATTTTTTCTAGGTATTTATTGCGTTTTATGGCTTCAAAATAAGATTCAGAAGAAAAAATAAACATCAATTTACCAAACTTATTTCGATGATTGTAGGCGTAGATGACCAACTTTTTATATTGCGATTTTAATATGGCTAATTTGTTTAACAAATCTCTGATTTGCTGATCTTTCTGCTCAAGGATATAGTCCGCATTGCGAACTTGCTTATCGAAGTTTTGAACAAGTTCTTCTCTAAACCGAACTTGGTTATCGATAAGCTTCAATTCAGTGAGTGAGGCCTCAGAGTTACTTTTGGTTTTGTCCAATAACAATTTGGTAGTCGCGATTTTCCGAAGAAGAATTTCTTGATCCTTTTTGAGTTTTTCTGCGGAAGTCTGCCCCAGTGAAAGTCCACTAAACAGTAAAAAAACAAGTAAAAGAAAATTATTCACAATCTTCATAGCCTTTCGGAACAATAAAATATAAAGGTTGAGGTATGTTGACCTCTACTTTCTCATACGAAAGAGTAATCAAAAGGTTATTCCTGGCAGTAAAAACTTTTATAACTACTTTTTCGGGCACGTTCATGCCTCCTATGAATTGGCGAGAAATGTAGTCTACATAAATACTTGCCGTATCACTTGGACTTAGTATTTCCATGCCTTTCAATTGCTTCATATCATTGGTGAGAAAATACTTTATGGCCACGTCATTGTCTTGGCGATCCAGGCGATTCATTTTTTTTGTTTTTCGCTTCCTATGAGAAGAGATCGTATATTGATAGGGATCATGAATTTGAAAATGCTTCTGGATTGTATCGTAATCCAAGGGAACTCCAAGTAGTAATTCTTCTATATTTTTCAAACTAAAATCAACCCCAAAATTATCTTTGATAAATTGCATATCAGCTCTGGACACACATTTATCGCGTTTATTGACAACCGTTAAACTATCTGGGGTAATCAATGCATTGACAACTGGAATTGAAGCGTAGGTAATTATTGCGTTTATGGCCGTATCTATATTCATCCGCAAAGAAGTTTTAAATGAAATGCTGCGGGTTGTATCGCTAAACTTCGTTGCTATTTTAGAATAGAAGAAGGTGGGACGCACGCGTGAAAGACTGTCCATCGATTCGAGTAAAACACTTGTTTTCACTCTTTTAACCTTTACCATATCCGTCTCTGTCAGTTTCTTGGCACAAGACGTTAATGCGAAAGAGGTAATAAGAAATAGTCTAAAAAATAGGCTCATAATATCTAATATTCTCAATTTTTTTCTCTAAATTTTTGTTTTTAGAACCGTTTTTTTTAGCTAAGTTCCAATATTTCAATGCCTCCTCAGTCTTTTTGAGTTGTATAGATGCATCGCCCATGTGATCTAGCAAAAGCGCGTCTTCTGCATCCAAAAGATATGCTTGTTCATAATAATTCATGGCATCTTGAAAATCTGCTTTCCTAAATAGAATTAAACCATAAGTATCTAAGAATTGTGGTTGATTTGGGGATCTTTCATTCGCCTTCTTTATCAATCCCTCTGCTTTTATTAAATCAATATTTTCACTTGCTAATCGATAGGCATAATTATTTAACAAAAGAGAACTGTTCGGATCTTTTTCTAATGCTTTTACATAATTATTGTTCCCCTTATCAATGTCTTTCTTTCCAAAATATGCTTCTGCCATTTGCCCGTAAAATTCGCCCGACAAAGCTTTATCATTTATTACATATTCTTTACCAATTTCAAGGTTTACGAGCGCATCGTCGAATTTTTTAAGCTGAATATTCCCCACTGCATTTAGCAAATAGAATGAAGGACTAGTAGGAAAAAACTTTATAGCTTCTTGACTATCTGAAGCGAGTTCTTCAAATTTAAGTGATTGGTATTCCATTATAAGTACTTGGTTCCAAAGAGAATATGCTCCTTTCTCAAATTCTAAAGCTTTGCGATAACTTACCAGTGCTTCTTCATCCCGCTTCAATTCTAGCAAATAATCCCCTCGTACCGAATGAGCCTTAGCTGATTCCGGATTTTCAAGCACGAACAATTCAGCTAATTCTATTGCTCTTGGATCAATTGCCGCCTTTGGATTTTGAAGAGAAATCAAAACTTTCATTTTTGTGTCAAGATCGACTCCTTTGCCCTGAAAAGCTTTTTTCAAGGATAAGTAATAGTTGTCTTTGTCTCCTTTTCCACGATAAATATCAGCTATAAAAAGATGTATTCTCCCATTTTCAGGATCTACTTTTACTAAATCTTCGAGCGTACTTAATGCTTTATCTTCTTGTTTCGTTTGAAAATAATAGTCAACTAAAGTAGACAATAGTTGAGGGTTTTCAGGATGCTGAATCCTTGCTTTATTCAGTTCCTCCAATCCTTTTTCATCTTGTTTAAGTTTTAGGTATAACTGGAATTTTTGAATTGAAATCTCGGGAACAACACCAATTTGGTCTTCTGTTTTGTTTAACTGATTAATCGCTTCTTGTGTTCTGCCCGCGCGCACCAAACATTCTGCAAACGGATACAGGACTTCCGGATCGCGAGGCTGAGCTTTCACTAATTTTTCAAAAGCAACTATAGCCTCGTTATATTGTTCTTTTTCAACATAATAATAAGCCAGTTCACTTGTGTAATGCAAATTATTAGGATCTAATTTAGCCGCTTTTTTAATCGCCTCCCCGGATTTCATAGAGTTGCCTTGCACGAGGTATAATTCAGAAAGTGCGTGATACACGGCGTCATCGTTTTGCTTCATCGACAGGCACGCTTCAAAACTTTGAATGGCTTCTAAAGTTTGACCTTTTGATTTGAGCCTAACACCTTCATGAAATTTTTCAATGTAGGCGTAGTTCGCTTTCGAAAAACCTTGCTCACTTGGTATTTCTGTGTGCCTTTTTGAGCCACAGGCTACTAGAAATGAACCGACTATAATAAATATTATGAAATTGCTTTTTATCATTTAGTTTATAACTGAAAAATCACCAAGACTTATATCGTTAGTTTTACCTTTATAAATCGCTTTAGCGCCAATCATGGAGTTTTCTAAGTTGGCATTTGAAATTGACGTATCGTTTTGAATGATTGTATTTTTTACAATGGAATTATCAACTTTCGTGCCTTTGCCAAGAGAAACATGCGGACCAACTATAGAGTTCGAAATTTCAACGTTTTCTCCAATGAAGCAAGGTTGAATTACGACTGAATTCTTTATTATTGCACTTTGCGCCTGCGTTAACTTTCCCGCTTCTTTATCAAATTCTAAAACCCGTTGATTGGCATAAACCGTAACTTCTTTATTGCCACAATCTAACCATTCATCAACTTTACCTGGTTTAAATTTGACACCTTTTTCGGTCAATCTCCTCAAAGCATCTGGCAATTGATATTCCCCACTTTTAATAACCCGATTGTCTATTAAATAATTTATCTCTGTTAAAAGATCTTCCCCTTTTTTGAAATAATAAATACCTATCATCGCCAAATCAGAAACGAAAGTTTGAGGTTTTTCCACGAAATCAATAATTTCTCCTGCAACATTCATTTTCACAACTCCGAATGCACTCGGGTCATCAATTTGACTTACATATAGAATTCCTTCGTCGGCAGTATCAATCTTAAAACTAGCTTTAAATAAAGTATCGGCAAATGCAACAGTTACGGGTCCACTCAACAATTCTTTGGCACAAAGCACAGCATGCGCCGTTCCTAGTGGTTCCGTTTGGTAGTGAATTGATCCTTTTGCGCCCAATTGAGCGGCCACCTCCAACAATTCTTTTTCAACTTCTGCACCGAAATCGCCAATAACGAATCCAATTTCATCAATTTTCTCTGGACAACTAGCAGCTATATCTTCCACTAAACGGTGAACAATCGGTTTTCCGCCAACCGGCACTAATGGTTTCGGCACAGTTAAAGTATGTGGACGAAGGCGGCTTCCACGTCCGGCCATAGGGATGATTAATTTCATTCGACTAAATTATTTTATTCCCGTGCTGCCGAATCCTCCGACGCCACGTTCAGTTTCACTTAAAATTTCTGCACTTACCCATTCGGCTTGTTCAACTCGGGCAAAAACCAATTGGGCAATTCGCTCACCGTTTTCCAAGATAACAGTTTCGTTTGACAAATTGATAAGAATTATGCCAACTTCTCCACGATAATCGGCGTCAATTGTTCCTGGCGAATTTAAAACAGTCAATCCTTTCTTCAATGCTAACCCGCTTCTTGGTCGAACTTGACATTCGAAACCTACTGGAATCTCCAGAAACAAACCTGTTTTTATCAAAGCGCGCTCCATGGGATTTAGAGCAATATTTTCAGGTAAATTTGCGCGAACATCTAAACCTGCACTCGCATTGGTTTCGTATGCTGGCAATGCATGCTGAGAAGAATTGATAACCTTAACTTTCATTCAATTGTTTTGGTGCGCAAAAATAAGAAATAATGTGGGCAATCTTTTGTTAATAGATTTGAAATCCTTCCATTAACATCTCCTTCAATAAAATTATACTGTTTTAACTTTTGCCGCTGGCCTCTCCATTAGGTAAACAATTCCAATATAAAGCACCAGCAAAATATTCCTTGCGCCATAGAAGAAAAACTTATTGTCAAAAGCGACTCGTTTCCCGATAAAGAAGAAAAGGATGGCTAACCCGAGATAGAGGAAAAACTTGCGAAGGTTATACTTAATTGAGTAGTATTTTCGGGACAACAAATAAGAAGCGACCATTTGTGTGGCATAGACAATTAGCGTTGCCCAAGCACTTGCCGTAAATCCATAAATTGGTATAAAAACAACATTAACGACAATTGTTAAAATTGCTCCACCAATAGCAATAAAGGCTCCGAATTTAGTTTGACCAGAAAGCTTGTACCAGATACTTTGGTTGTAATAAATACCCAAAAAAACATTTGCCAAAAGTAAAATAGGCACAACATGTAAACCAACATGATATGCTTCGTTTTGGATAAATCCTTTGAAAAAATCTATGTTCAAACTTACCAATAGGAAAATCGCACAAACTGCCGCAACAAAATAATTCATGATATTCCGATACTGTTTATCACGATCGAGATCCTTACTTCGTGCAAAAAAGAAGGGTTCGGCCGCATAGCGATAGGCTTGTAAAAATATCGTTACCAGCATCGCCAATTTGTAGCATGCACTATATATTCCGACTTGTTCATGGGCCATTTGCAATGATTCAACTGTCCCTTGATAAAGAATATGTTTTAAAAGAATTCTATCGATAGTTTCGTTTATGATTCCTGCAAAACCCGCTATCATAAGCGGAAATGAGTAATACACCAACTCCTTAACAAAATCCAATTGGATTTTAAATTGAATTCCTAAGAAATCTTTATATAGGGCAATTGGTTTTATGAGTGATGAAATCAGGTTTGCCACAAGAATAAAAATCACCCCTTCTGCCGGCTCTTCTGGATTAAACAGAACTAGCATAAAAAAGAGATTGAGTCCAATATTAAAACCTATGCTCGTCATCTGAATCGCAGCAAATTTCAAAGCTTTCTCTTCGGCCCGCAGTTTCGCTAAGGGCAAAGCTGATATTGCGTCAATTATAACAATTACCCCTAACAATATGATATATTCAGGATGTTCGCTGAATAACATAGCATTAGCTATCGGTTGAAAAAAGAGCAGAAGAAGGATTGCGAAAGTTCCATTCACTGCTAAAACACTCAGAAAACTACTTCTAAAAACTTCCGCTTTGTCGTCCCGTTTCTGAAGGAAATGAAAATAAGCTGTTTCCATTCCAAAGGTCAACGTTACGATTAAAAACGCCACCCAGGCATACAATTCAGAAACAACTCCGTACTCCGCTGGATTAACAAAAACACTGGTGTACAAAGGAACCAACAAGAAATTCAGGAATCGTCCAACTATACTTGGCAAACCGTAAATGGCCGTTTGGCCTAAGAGCTTCTTGAGGGGATTTGACACTATCCTCTAAAATTAGGTTTACGTTTTTCTAGAAACGCTGTTGTTCCTTCTTTAAAATCAGCTGTACCAAAACATTTTCCAAATTCTTCGATTTCCACTTCGAAACCATTTGTTCCTTCTTTAAAATTTGCGTTAACCGCGTTTATTGCCGATGCAACAGCTGTTTTTGAATTGTTTAATATTTTTCCGACTATCTTTTCACAAGCCTCAATTAGCTCATTTTGTTCAACTACTGCATTCACTAGACCCCATTTGAGTGCTTCTTCAGCTCCCATCATTCCAGCAGTAAAAACCATTTCGTTTGCCTTCCCTCGACCGACTAATTGCGCCAATCTTTGCGTTCCACCATAACCTGGAATTACACCTAATGAAACTTCTGGCAATCCCATTTTCGCATTCGAACTGGCAACGCGGATATGCGAACACATGGCCAATTCCAATCCACCGCCAAGTGCAAATCCATTTACAGCAGCGATAACAGGGATTGACATTTTTTCTACGAAGTCAAATAAAATATTTTGACCATTTTGAGCCAATTTCCCACCTTCAGAAACTGAAAAATCAGCAAACTCTTTAATATCTGCACCAGCCACAAATGCTTTTTCTCCAGAACCTGTTAAAATAACGGCGCCCATTTTTGGATCTGCATCTGCAGCAGTCAAAGCTTTGTTTAACTCTTCAATTGTCTCCTTGTTTAAGGCATTCAATTGGTTCGGTCGATTTATCGTTATTATTTGGTATTTATCTTTTTGATCTACAAGAATGTTGTTGTACATGAGTATATTAATTTAAAACAAAAATAAGATTTTTCTACTCTTCTATTTACATATTGAATAGCTATTCGAATTGGAGCAAGATTATTGAAGAATCCAATAACACATATTCCGGTATTTTTTCACCCCATTGCCATTGTACACAAAAAATGGAGTACCCCGATTTTTTCAAGTCTTCTATCTCTTTTTTAGACGGAATACTTGAAATTGCTTTTGTTCCATTGACAAATTGCCAAGAAACACCGCCATGACCTCTCAAATCACTATTTATTACTAGTTTTTTCGAATCATCCAATTTGTTCTTTTCAAAAAACTCCCATTGTGCCTTCATGACATCAGAAATAATCTTGTTTTCTGAATTCGGGACAAAACCATAATTGTCTGGTATTTCTGAGGGCTTCAACGAAACAAATAACCCAACAATGAAAAGATTTAAATAGAGAAATTTTTTAAGTGCTGACTGCTTTATTTTTTCCAACATAAAAGCCACTGGGAAAATCATCAAAACAATTATAAAAGGGAAAACGGGTGAAATAAATGATCCCATTTTTGTTGCCGCAATTGAAAAGAAAATATATACTAGAGCAACAGAGAATGCCATAAAACTCCACATCAAACTATTCCTTCGTTTAGAAAACAAAAAAGCAATAAAAGAAAAAATCAGCAATAAAATAATCAACCAATTCTTAAAAAATAGGTTTTCCGCATTTTGAAAATGGAAATCCCAATCGCCCGGATGTCCCTCAATAACCTCAAAAAAATGGCGTCCGTTGTATTCCATTTCGTATTTTGCCTCTTTCGGGAAACGAATGAATATATAGATTTGCCAGGGAATAGTAATCAGCAGAGAAATGCCCAGTGCTTTGAAAAATGACTTTAAATCAACCTGCTTTTTCTTTAAAAAATTGGCGGCCAACCAAAGTCCCCAAGGTGCAAAAATCAACAATCCAACCAACCATTTTGTCAAAATAGCGCATCCAACAAAAATGCCAATCCACTTCGCCCATTTTTTATCTTCTGAATTGCACATTTTAAACCAAGCCCAAAAGGACAACAGGACGTATATCATAAAAACGGAATCATTATGATCCGTTCCAATTCTGCCAGAAAGTAAACCTAAAGGAAAAGCCGAAACGGAAAAAAGCAATGCTGCGAGAAGACCAAAATTTCTATTTAACATCATTTTTCCAATATCAAAAATCGCTAGTGTACCAGCAACATGCAATAATACCGATGGTAATCTTACCGCATAAACAGAAGCTCCAAGCAATTTTATAGAAAGAGCTATTTGGTATAGGAAAAATGGCTGCTTGTGCAGCCAAGTGTTAGCGTTTGACCAATCTTTTGATTGCCAAATTGCTGGGTTTATATCTATCAATATTGGTTGAAAAGGATTCATGGATAAATTCTTCCCAACCAGTGCGTGGAATTGCTCATCCCAACGATACAAAAATGGCGTAAAAAGAGCAAAAGCAGATGCCAAAGAAAAGACCGATAATCCTAAAGCCCAAATAAAAAGTTTATGCTTTTTCCAAAAAAAAAATAGTGTTAAGGCAACAAGAACAACCCAGACTAATAAAAATACGCGCGCCGTATTGGGGATATTTGTCCAGCTTTCTGTCATTAACGTTTTTGCAGGCGTTTATAGAGTTTAATCAACAACATTAATCCAATTGCCACAAGAAAAAATGACAATGTTGCCTTCCACCAAGGTAAGCGCCCTTGCACTTCGACCAAAAAGGTTATCGCAACCAAACAAAGCGTCGCCAACTCGTTCCACATTCGCAATTGAGTCGACTTCCATTTGAAAACTCCTTTCGCCAATTCATACATCTTTTTTTGACTAATGAAATGATAAATTAAAAGCAGAGCAACAAAAGCCAACTTAATGTGCATCCAAGGTTGTTGAAGTAGAACTGGATTGACAACTAACATCCACGTCCCAAAAAATACCGTTAAAACCATGGCCGGTGTTGTAATAATCCACCACAGCTTTTTTTCCATAATCTGAAATTGATCACTCAATACTTTTTTAGCGCCTTCTTCTTTTTCTTGCGCTTCCGTATGGTAAATAAATAAACGAGGCATATAGAAAAGGCCTGCGAACCAACTCACAACAAAAATGATATGAAGAGATTTAATGATGTCGTACATGGTGTAAAATTACGAATTAGGAATGGTTCAATTAACAATTTAAAAATTCGCAATTCGTTGGCTAGTTTTTAAAGTTCAAGGTTAGCGTGAGGCGATGGACAAAGAGTGATCTTAAAACAGGAGTTGCATTAACGTTAATTAAACCATAGCTATAACGAATCTCTGGTAGAAAATGGAAAATTTCAAAATCTTTGTCGAAGCCTAATCCAATATCAATGGATGCATTGGTATTTCCGCTGCTATACATCAACGTTGATTTCGTTCTGTCAAGTAAGGGAATCATCAAACTTGGTCCGACAAAAATATACGGCCGATTCGTTTTTTTTCCCAGGGCATAATTCGCTTGTAATCGAACATCAATGTTTTGCGGATAGATTTTATACTTTTGCGCGACATCATCCCCGAAAATTAAATTAATAGCAGTGTTACTAAAGGAAAGTCCCAATTTGGTTACAACTGTGAAGTTTTTGGTTAAATCGTAATCGGTGAGAATTCCAAAACCGCCACCAAATGTTGGCTTCAAAGCCACCTCATTTCCCGTCTTTACCTCCATAAAGGATCGATTACCTTCAAAGAAGAAACCGTAACCCAACTTTTTGACTTTTGTTTCCTGTGAAAAAGAAAAATACGATACAACGCTAATTATTGTAATTAACAAAAAACTCTTCATACCAAAATTGATTATGGTTCGTTCAGTAAAACGTACTTTCTTTTATTTTATTACCTGGCTTCAATTATTTAACAGAAATCTATTTGAAATTCCTAATTAAATAGAACGATCAATTCAGCTTACTACGAAAATGATATGCAAAGATTTTATTATATCGTATTCCATTTTGTAGAATTACTAATCTTCGAATTATTAGAGGTGCAAGAATTACTTTCGGTTTGGAAAAATCGTTTAACTTAGATACTAGAAAAAATCACTTGAAATGAATTATAAACTGAAATTATTTCTTTTTTCATTTTTAACAATGTCTTTTGTTTAGGCACAACAACTGAATATAGGAGTTGTCGGTGCTGGATCGATTTCAGATTATTATTCAAATACCTATACTGCTGGACTTGCTGCCGAATATCGACCTCAAAATTCGTTCCTCAGTTTTAATACAGAATTAAATGTGCTTTTCTCAAAAGGGTTTACCACATTTTCTCAACCCATCTATTTGAAAATACAACTTGGGGATAAATTCAAATTCGGTGGATCCTTTGGTGGATTTTATCGCGTTTCTCAAAGTTGGGGACTTTTAGCGGGCGTAAATCTTGATTATTGCTTAAACGAAAAATACATCCTTTTTACAAAATTCGATTATTATCGTGAAAACTATTGGGAAATTGTTTATTCTCACTGGGGAACAAGTGATAAAATTATTGGAACGAATAATTCATTCTGGATCAATTTAGGAGTAAAAAGGGCGCTCTACTTTAAAAAATAATTCGCAATATCCTATTCAAATAAATTCAATAAATCATCATTGCTCAAGGATTTTACAACAGAAGTATCTGTTCTTACCAAATCATCTGCGAGTTCTTTTTTGGATTCCTGCATCTGCATGATTTTTTCTTCTAAGGTGTTTGGACAAATTAATCGCACAGCAACAACGTTTTTCTTTTGACCAATTCTATAACAACGGTCGATAGCCTGATTTTCAACGGCAGGATTCCACCAAGAATCAACGATATAAACGTAATCTGCTTCCGTTAAATTCAGACCTGTTCCTCCTGCCTTCAAACTAATTAAGAAAACACGAACCTCATCGTCATTTTGAAAACGATGAACGATTTCCTCACGATTTCTAGATTTCCCCGTTAAATATTCGTGAGAAATTTCCGCTTTGTCGAGTTCCTTTCGAATTAAATCGAGCATGGAAACGAACTGAGAGAAAATCAAAATTTTATGTTGCTTGTGCCGACTTTGAACTTCTTTCATTAACACTTCCATTTTCGCCGATTCATGTCCATAATCCACATCTTCGGGAAGTAGTTTTGGCGAATTACAAATCTGTCTAAGTTTCGTTAAACCTTGAAGCAACAAAATACTTTTATTAGAATCGTGTTCAACCGTATCACGACTTAACAAAGATTCTCGAATGTCATTTTTGTATGAATCGTAAACTTTTCGTTGCTCCTCGCCCATTTCGCAAAAAAGTACCATTTCTGTTTTTTCCGGCAATTCTTTTGCGACTTGTTTTTTGGTTCTGCGCAATAAAAATGGATTGATTTTATTCTGTAATTCCTTTGCTCTTGCTGTGTCTTTAAATTTATCAATTGGAACAGAATATTCGTCTCGGAAACGACTCTGCGAACCAAATAATCCCGGAATGGCGAATGAAAATTGAGCAAATAAATCGAAAGTATTGTTTTCAATTGGCGTTCCAGTCAAAACGATTCTGTTTCTGGCGTTTAGCAATCTTGCCGCTTTGTAGCGCATCGAATCTGGATTTTTTATGGCTTGCGATTCGTCCAAGAAAATATAATCGAAATCGAATTTTTTCAGTTTGCTCACGTCTGAAAGTAAAGTTCCGTAAGTCGTTAAAATGACATCATAATTCTTGAAACTTTCGATGTTTTTCGTTCGTTTCGTTCCGTAATTGTTCAACATTTTCAATGAAGGCGCGAACTTTTCTATTTCTCTATTCCAGTTGAAAAGCAAGGAAGTTGGCACGACAACCAAATGTGTTTTATCGTCCTTTTGTTCTTTCAAAGAAAGTATAAAAGCAATGATTTGAATGGTTTTACCCAAACCCATATCATCTGCCAAGCAACCGCCGAAATTAAATTCATCCAAAAAATGCAACCAATTCAAACCTTCGTGCTGATAACCGCGTAAAATTCCGTTCAGATTTTTCGGAATTTCAACACTTTTTACGTTCTGGAAGCTACTGATTTTCAGTTTTAAACTATCAATTTCATTTAAAATATCCGTATCAATATTTTCTTCTTCGAAAAGTTCATTAATTAGTGAATAATTGATTTTCGAAATCCGAATTTTACCTTCCACCATATCGCCCGAGCGGAAATATTTACTGAATTTTTCTATCCATTCTTCGGGTAGCAGGCCATTAGTTCCATCACCAAGCGTGACATAATTACTTTTATTTCGAATGGCTTTTTGAACTTGTTGTAAAGTTGCTGTTTGCTCGTCAAATTTAATTTTCGCCGAAGTTTCAAACCAATCTAATCCGCTGGAAACTCCAATATTCACCGATATTTTCGAAGGATTCCAATTGTTATTTTTCAATTCTTTGAAGCCAAGAACTTCTACGCCCAATCGTTTCCATTCGTCAAAAGCAGCAATGAACCAGCCTTCGTTGTAGAAATTTTTCTTGTGGATATAAAAATGATCAAAGCCGGTCAATTGCTCTTCAAAACTTTCGTGCTGGCGAATGAGCATTCCAATGAAACGATCCTCTTCCTTTGTATCTCTGTCGATTGTAAACCATTCGCCTATTTCATCTATTCCCGATAATTGTTTCATACTCAAGACTGGAACTTCCATCTGTCCGTAACGAATAGCTGGCGTAATTAGAATATAATTCTCAGATTCAGTAAGATATATTGTTTTTGTCGGCTCTTTCTTTTCAAGGAAAGTCGCGCGTTGTTTTTTTGTCGCGTCTTTTTTGAAAGCATAATTTACCTGAACTCTATCCTCCAGATTAGAAAGATACTTGTCGCTAAATTCTTCAAAACGTTCTTTTGGAATTAATAAACGAAAGCGATGCTCCTTGAAAAAACGATACAACTTGTATTTGTGGTCATGATCACGGATATAAACCTTTTTTTCAAATTCAATTAAAAATCTGCAATTCAACTTCAGTTGTTGGAAAGGAATTTTTCTGTCGTTCAAATTTAAAAAAGGAAGAATTTCAAAGCAATCATCCTTTTGTTTTACGTCCATCGTAACATATGCTGTTAAAGCGAATTTCAAATCAATTTCTCTTATATTTCGGGCATTTGGTGTTCCTGAAATATCTTCATCCGTTAAATAGAATTTAATTCCCAAAGGGTTTTTTACGACCCCACGCAAAACTTTCAATTGAGAAAAATCATCTTTGTCACCAGCCATCGTTCCTTTGAAGTAGATCAGCGCACTTAAAAATTTCAAAACGTCTGGATTATCAGAATTTTGTATTTCTACCGACGGACTGATTGTTCGAAATGGATTTTTAGGTTTTCCCGAAGTTGTGAGATCAGCTTCAAAATAAGTCAAATCAATTTCTTCTCGGTATTGATTCTCAGAAAAAGCCACACCTCGAAGCTTATTTTTCGACTTTCGGATGATTTCTTTTTCATCGAATTTATTGTTGTCCGGCAGTAAAAACTTCTCTATTTTCTCTCTTCCTTTTTCATCAAAGCGAGGAATTTCTTTCATTTTTAATTCAACAGAAATGGCGCTTCGATTTGTTTTCAATTCAAAATAATCATCCAGATTAGGCAAATGAGCTAAGCCATATTGTTCCGCAGATCGCTTGAAAGCCAAATGCCTTTTTTCGTAGGAAAAATACAGTTTGATACTATCAGTTTCAACAATTTTAGCAAGCGCTGTAGCCTGATGCAAGCAAATTTCATCTTTGGGATTGTTACAATCACAAGTCAAAATAAGTTGTTTATCTACTTCTTGAACGGCTATAAAAACAGCATGTTCTTCCTGAAATGCAGTCGTTACGAAAAACGTAGCTGCGTTGATTTCTATTCCTTTTAAATAACAACCTTGTGCATGTTGAAATTGTCGTGGGTGACGTCCAGAATGTTCCGCTATAAAATCGATATCCAATTCGCTGAAATCAAAATCTTTAACGATTAAAATCTCCACTTCATCGTTGGATTCTTTATCTAATACGGTTGATATGCGTTTGCTAACTTTTTTACTCATTTCATTTCAGGTGGACTTGCAAAGATGGGAATTATTAAGGAATGGGAAGACTCAAAATTTACTTTAACAAGGTTTTCCTTATCTATTCTATTAAATTTAATAGCTGGATAAGCTATCTGCTATTTTACGAACAGAGTATTGATTCAAACAGATGGGTTTAGATGCGTAATTTCCGCAAAAATTCAATAGATTTACCGATAATGAATGCATTAAAGAACTTAATTGAAGCAGAAAAGAAGGCGAAAATTCTTTTCGACGAAATAGAAAAACGACAATTGGTTGTAGAAGGGAAAACGGAATTAGAGCTTAATTCCGAAGTTTTTGAATTGGCTTTTGAATTGTTCAATATCCGAAAATTTTGGCACAAACGAATTGTTCGTTCAGGAAAAAACACCTTGCTTCCCTACAAGGAAAATCCACAAGTTCTTAAGCTTAAAAAAGACGATATTTTATTTTTTGATTTTGGTCCGGTTTTCGATGATTGGGAAGCAGATGTTGGGAAGACCTATGTTCTCGGCGACAATCCCAAAAAGTTAAAATTGAAAAAGGATGTCGAACTTGCTTGGTATGAAGGAAAAGCTTTTTTCGATGCCAACAAAAATGATTTGACTGGCGCTGATTTTTACGAATACACAAAAAAAATAGCCCTAAAATACGGATGGGAATATGGAAACCACCACTGTGGACATTTGATCGGCAACTTCCCGCACGAACTCATTTTAGGCGACGAAGAAAACAACTACATTCACCCAAACAATGACATCCGAATGACTGACTTGGATGTTCTAGGGAATCCCCGCCATTGGATTTATGAAATCCATTTTGTGGATTTAGAAATGGAAATAGGTGGATTCTTTGAGCAGTTGATGGGATGATTTGGATAAACTGATATTGGAGGCGTTTTTCATATGATGTGATTCTTTTTTTAAGCAAAACAAGCTTATAATCTTTATTATTTCAGTTTTATTTATTGTGGATTCACATAAGTTCATCTATCGTAATTTCGGTATCTAGTTTAGAATAGCCTTTATATAAAATTATAAGTGTATTTGTATGATTAAAAATGAAGTTAAATACAGCTTTATACTCAATAGTTGTAATTATTCTGTCGTCGCTCAAGAGGAGATTCGAAATCTAGATTCTAGCTGTATTTAAGCAATAAAATATTTAGATAAATACAATTCTAAAAACTATCTAGTTTATTAAACATGCTGCACTCTAACTATTTTTTTCAGTATGAAACTAAAACTTAATTCCTTATCTTTGCAGGCTCAAAAATAGATTGAAAATGGAATTGTCCAGTTTAGAAGTACAAAGAAGAGAATCGCTTGATAAATTGCGTGATCTTGGCATAGAACCTTATCCTGCAGCACTGTATGAAGTTGCGGATTTTGCGAAAGAAATAAAAAAATCATTTATAGAGGGTAAGAAGGTCACGATAGCTGGGCGAATGATGTCGCAACGTGTGATGGGAAAAGCTTCTTTTGCTGAAATTCAAGACTCAACTGGACGTATTCAAACCTATTTTAACCGCGACGAAATTTGTCCGGGAGAAGATAAAACTTTATACAACGACGTTTTCAAAAAATTACTCGATTTGGGTGATTTCATTGGAATCAAAGGTTATTTATTCAAAACTCAAGTTGGTGAAATTTCTGTTCACGTAGAAGAATTTACTTTGTTGAGTAAAGCATTGAAACCACTTCCAATGGCAAAAACGGATGCTGACGGAAAAATTCATGATGCTTTTACTGACCCTGAATTGCGTTACCGTCAGCGTTATGTTGATTTAATTGTAAATTCTCATGTAAAAGAAACCTTTATCCGTCGTTCGAAAGCAATGAATGCGATGCGTTCATTCTTTAACGAAAAAGGGTACATGGAAGTGGAAACGCCAATTTTGCAACCGATTCCAGGTGGAGCAGCTGCTCGCCCGTTTATGACGCACCACAACGCATTGGATATGCCGTTGTATTTAAGAATTGCCAACGAATTGTATCTGAAAAGATTAATCGTTGGCGGATTTGACGGTGTTTATGAGTTTGCGAAAGATTTCCGCAACGAAGGAATGGACAGAACGCACAACCCTGAATTCACCGTAATGGAAATTTATGTGGCGTACAAAGACTATTTCTGGATGATGGAATTCACAGAAAAAATGTTGGAACACGTGGCGATGGAAGTTTGCGGGACAACTGAAGTTCAAGTTGGTGAAAATAAAATCTCCTTGAAAGCGCCATACAAACGCGTTACAATGCGCCAATCGATTATTGATTTCACTGGATTTGATATCGAAGGAAAAACAGAACAAGAATTGCATGCAGCTTGCAAAAGCATGGGAATAACTACCGACCCAAGTATGGGGAAAGGTAAATTGATTGACGAAATGTTCGGTGAAAAATGTGAAGGAAACTACATTCAGCCAACATTCATCACAGATTATCCTATTGATATGTCGCCATTGTGCAAAAAACACAGAGACAATCCAGAATACACGGAGCGTTTTGAGTTAATGGTGAATGGAAAAGAAATCGCGAATGCTTATTCGGAGTTAAATGATCCTATTGACCAGCGCGAGCGTTTCGAAGCGCAAATGGCACTTGCGGAAAAAGGCGATGACGAAGCGATGTTTATCGATCAAGATTTCTTGCGTGCTTTGGAATACGGAATGCCGCCAACATCAGGAATGGGAATAGGCATTGACCGTTTGGTGATGTTGTTGACCAATAATTCTTCCATTCAAGAAGTCTTGTTCTTCCCACAGATGCGACCAGAAGTTTTTGGAACAAAAAAAGGACCTGAGTTAACAGATAACGAAAAAATTATCCAAGGAATCCTTGAAAAATCAGGAAGAATTGATTTGAACGCACTAAAAACGGAGACAGGTTTGAGCGGAAAACAATGGGATGTTGCGATGAAAGGTTTAGCGAAAAACGGAGTGACCAAAGTAGAAAAAACGGAGGAAGGTTTGTTTGTGGAGATGGCATAAGCTTCAGTTCCGTTTAGTCCGTGTTTCCATTTAAAGTGAATTGTCTTATTCGCTCCAATTGACATTAGGAGATCGCAAGCTCAGAGTTTTCTGGAGCCAACAATTAAATCTCAACGGCAATTAAGCAAACATCATCTGTTTGTTCAATTTCAAATCCTTTCCAGTTACTGAGAAACTTTTCCAAGTTTTCTCCTTGATCAACGATCGACAAATCACTTGTTTCTTCCAATCTTTCGCGCAATAATCTGGGTTTCATTTTTTTGCCGGATGGCCCTCCAAATTGATCTACATAACCATCACTTGTCAGGAAAATTCGATCTCCTTTTTCTAAGAAAATAGTTTGGTAGCCGAAAGAGTAGTTTTCATCGTGGGAACCAATCACGTGTTTGTCACCTTTGTATTCGATTACTTCGCCTTTTCTTAATAAATAGAGCCCATTTTTAGCTCCTGAGAAAAATAAACGACCACTTTCTTCATGGTAGGCGCAAACAGCAATATCCATTCCATCCCGAATTTGAACCTCGCTCCTGCTTGAATTAAATAATTCACTAATTTCTTTATTGAGATAATTCAAAATATCGCCAGTATTCTTGACATCCGGATGATTATTTGTCGCCATTAAAGTTCGAAGTCCTAGCACACTTATAATTGCTCCAGGAACGCCGTGACCCGTACAATCTCCAACAGAAAAAATTGTACACTTTAAATCTTTTCCGCTTTCATCTTTTAAAACAGATTCACCCAACCAATAAAAATCTCCACTTACAATATCTTTGGGTTGAAAAAGGACAAAAGCGTCTTTAAATTTACTTTTAAAAATGTCTACTGACGGTATTATTGCATTTTGAATTCGCTTCGAATAGTTAATAGAATCTATAATTTCCTTGTTTTTCTCTTCTACCAATTCTTTCTGCTGAATTACTTCTTTTGTTCGATCTCTAACTTGAATTTCCAACTCTTCGTTTTGCCTACTCTTCATTTCATTTATTTCCTGAAGGCTTGAAAATGCTTCTTCTTTAAACATGTTAAACCGATCTACAACAGCTAATGAAAGAAGAATTACTTCTACCGCCGAACCAATTTGCAAGCTATAATCTGTAAAGAAATTACTAGGAGCCAGACCAAAGTTTCTCAGTATAAAGGCAAAAACAGCCAAGATTAGGGCAATAAACGCTACAAAGAAAAATCGAGCAGGTTTGAAATTTCTTCTAACCAATATAAACGCCGCAGGTAGTATCAAAGCATTTAGAATGAGCGTTAGGCCGTTGACCGATAAAATTGAAATCCGATAAAACCAGTCGAAAGGAAGCAATGAAAAAATTAAGTTAATACTTAACAAAAGCAAAAAGCCATTAAACACACGATGAAACTTGGGTAGATTGGATTTTGTTCGAAGAAACGACTGGACAAACAACACTAAAAACAATACTGAAAATGTCGCTAAAAAAGGCAACGAGTGATTCGCCACAAATGGATTATGCGGCCATAAATACTCGCTTCCGTATCCGCCTAAAGCCAACTGTAAAAAAATTAGACCTAAAAGATAAAGCAGATAAAACAAATTAGCTCTTTCTTTGATTACCAAGAAAATGAACAAGTTGAGGATAAAAACAAATAGCACGATACCGTAATAAATGCCCAAAATATATTGTTCCACATAATCTCTTCTGTGTAATTCTTTTTCACTAAACAATGAAATTGGAATATAAAGCTGGTCGCCATTGTTGTCGATTTTAAAAAGAAGTTCCTTCTTGCCCTTTATTGCATATTGAAAAAATCGATGGTTGCGCGATCTAGATGAAAAGGCAAAATTGTCACCCGATTTAGAAATCATTTGGTAGCCCAAGTTCGTTTTTTCGAACAACAGAATTGCATCCAAGTTGGGGTTTTTTAATTCTAAAACCAATGGTTCTAAAGAGGAAAAATCCAGCTTAATTTTCAGCCAAACAACTCCGTTGTAAAAGCCAAAATTTGGGGTTGCTTTTTCATAAGCCTTAAAGCTAGCGTGCGGAATATTATCTATTGAGTAAGAGCGTTTCTCGTCAATAAAATAAGAAATATCCTCGCCTTGTAGTTTTATCTCTCCAAAATTGACAGGTAACTCATTGGCTCGACAATGACTCGTTAAGAGCAATAAACACAAAATTTTTAGATACTTCACTATTTTTTAAAATGTATAACTGGACGTTTATAATCGGGTTTCTTTTCGAAATTTACGTGTACTTTTCCGATTTGGATTAAATTGTCAAAATAAATTGTCAAAATAGTTTTATTCTACTTATTTTTTCTCGAATAAAGTATGTATTTTCGTTTAAATTCAATTCAATTCAACACTATGAAAAAGATCATCTAACTAACTTTTCTATTTCTTTTGTTATCATCTTGCGTAGCTTACCAAACGGGAAATTTAACTTCAACAAGCGCTGGCTCCAAATTTATTTATGAAGATGTTGCCATAGGAACGGCAAAAGCAGACCGAATTTGGGGTTTGGGAGGAATTAGAAAAGATGCCTTGGTTGCAGAAGCAAAACGTCAACTCATGACCGCTCGTCCTCTTGCGCAAAGCGAAGAATATATCAATTTTACCATCGATTTTAAACGTTCGTTTATTTTAATCTTGGATAGATCGAAAGTAACGTTGACGGCAGATGTAATTCGACTTACAGCCAATGAGCCCAAAGAATGCTACTTACCACTTTATTTGAACAAGATGTTTCTAGTAAATTTGCAAGATGATCTTTTTAAGATTGGCGATTACATTATGACTGAAGGACATTTGACTGGGCAAATATTAGCAATCAATAAAAACCAAAAGGCAACAGTTTCTCTGAAAAACAAGCGAGGTGAGATAATCACAAGGCGAAAACACTTACGAGAACTATACAACAGAGCAACAGTTTTCAAAGGGTTAAAAGCTGGTGATAATTTTGCGGTTACAAATATGGGGGAAATTACTAATTGTATAATTGTTGGTCTTGGCAAACAACAAATTTTGTTATTGACACCTAAAGGTCAATATGTTAAGCTTGATTACCCAAAATAAACCAATATGAAAAAGATTTACTATTACTTTCAATGCTACTGTCATCTTGCGTGGCCTACCAAATGGGAACTACGACACCTTCAACAGCTGGCGAAAAAGTTATTTATACCGATTTTGCTGTCGGCACCGCCCAATCTAATCGTATTTTCGGTTTGGGAGGAATGCGAAAAGATGCATTAATATTGGAGGCCAGACGACAAATGGTAACAGCAAGACCACTTCTAGACGATGAAGAGTATGAGCATATTACAACCGATATTAAACATTCGTTTATCCTGATGGTTTATCGAACGAAAGTAACTATGTCCGCTGATGTTGTAAAACATGTTCCAGATACAAAAGGTATTCGATACACAGAACGATACAAGGAGAAAGTATTTCAAAATTCGGCAAAGGACAGTACGTTTCATGTTGGACAATCTATAGTTACATCGTTGGGAGTCCAAGGGGTAATTCTTAAAAACCTAAACAGTACACAAAGTCTTATTCAAACAAAGAATGCATACGGTGAAATAATCACAAGGATAATTAGTCACAAGAAATTATTTAGTATTGAGGGAGAATGGAAGGGATATTCACTTGGCGAAAGTATCGTGATAAAACCAGAAATTGATCTAGAACCTATCCATGGTACAATAATAGGAATTGGCAAAGAGAGGTTATTGGTAAAAGATGCTTTGGGAGAATTTAATAGTCTTAAGCTTAAATCTATTGAGATATTGAAAAATAACTGATTCCGACCTATTTGAGATTTTATTATTAAGCATTTTTGGAGAACGAATTAATTTTCAAAATCCTTCTCACTAAAAATAAATTTGGTATTCACATTAGTTTGAATGAGGGCGAAAGTCTTTAAATGAGCTAATTATATTACTTCAAAAGAATTGAAATAAAGAAAGAAAAGTTGAGTTTTGCACACAATTAATTAACCTTTCTTCATTCTTTTGTAAAAAATGTTGAGTTATTCAAAAAATTAGTTTACATTTGTTTAAATATTTTAAAAAATTACAATGAATAAAGGCACAGTAAAATTCTTCAACGAAACAAAAGGATTTGGTTTCATCACAGAAGACGGCGCAAACAAAGATCACTTTGTACACGTATCAGGATTAATCGACGAAGTACGCGAAAGTGACGTTGTTGAGTTTGAATTAGAAGAAGGTAAAAAAGGCTTGAACGCAGTAAACGTTAAAGTTATCTAATATACTTTTAAGAATTTCAAAATTTAAAAGCCCGTTTGTTCAACAAGCGGGCTTTTTTTTGTAGAATAAAATTAGTTCAGTACATTTTAAGAAATTACCACCTTCGAGAAGAATTAATGCTTTAAAGAATGAAGAATGTTTTTGATAAAGAGATTGCAAACGATTTAATCTACCGCTTAAACAACTTATCTCCTGAATCACGAAGTAAATGGGGAAAAATGAATCCAGCCCAAATGCTCGCTCATTGCAACATTACTTATGAAATGATTTACGATAATTCTCTAGCACAAGCCAAAGGGATAAAAAAATTACTTTTGAATTGGTTTGTAAAACCAACTGTTGTAAATGAGAAATCCTATAAAAAAAATAGTATGACGGCTCCAATTTTTAAAATTATAGATGAAAAAATTTTCGAAACGCAAAAACAAAATCTCACAGATTTTATTGAAAAAACGCAACAATTAGGGGAAAAAGAATTTGAAGGTAAAGAATCAAACTCTTTTTGGAAACTTTATATAAACCAGTGGAATAAGATATTCTTCAAACATTTTGGTCATCATTTAAATCAGTTTGGCATATGAACTTCTTAAGGTGAATCGGACATCTCTTATTTTAGTTTTACTTGCACTTATTTTCGGATTATTTTGGAATGAGCTAAACATTCGATCCTTAAAAACAGTATCACAAACTCTTTCAATAGGAAAAACAGTAATGACAGCTGATGACGCTAGCTATCTCGTTCCAGCAGAAAATTATCTTAAAGGAAAAGGTTTTCGAAACAATTTAGAGGGTCGCTTTTCAAATTACATGCGTCCACCGGGGTATTCATTCTTCTATTTGTCTTTCCGTTTTTGGCTGCCACAAAAAGAAGCTATTTACGGCTTGAAATTTTTTCAACTTCTACTTTTCGGCCTTTCTGTTTCTTGTTTATTTTCTATTTTTCTTTTTTTTGATATCGGCTCGAAACTTGCAGCTGTAATCGTCGGTTTATACGCTATCTCAGGAATCAGTATTGGCTTTTTATATTATACATTAACAGAAGCCATTACACCGTCTTTTCTGATCTTTCTGATCTACTTCCTCGTATTGGCCAAAAACAAAACCTGTAAAAAGGAAAAGAGAAATTACTACTTGCTTTCCTTTTTGGTTTTTGGATTTCTCTTTATTACAAGACCCGTTTTGGGCATATTTGCATTACCCATTCTTTTTTTTATTCTTTACGAGCAACTTTACGCTTTAAAAACCAAATTTATTTATCTATTCGCTTTCTTTATTCTTGGGTTTTTGCCCATGACTATTTGGCAAATTCGATCTGCGAATATTGCTGGAGAAATAATTGGCTTACACCCTATTTATTCGGTTGAAAATACGCAGACTCCTTATCGGCCTATTCACCAACAATTTTGGGAATTTGCAAAATCTTGGGGTGAAAACGGCGATAATTTCCACACCTATACGGATAAATTTTGGTTGGCGAACTACAGCAATTCAATTGATAAAGCGTCAGTTGAAAATATTATAAAGCAACTCCCAAACCAAATAAAAAATCAATTTCAAGAGGAAAGAATAGACTTGGCATTTACCCTTTATGCCAAAGCAATTGTGGAACAAAAAGAATTTGACAAAACGGGCAAGTCCATTCCGAAAAACAACTTCTCAACGGAAAATAAGGCAATCACGGCATTTAAATCATTGACAAGTGAGTACCGATTGAATAATTTTTGGAAATACAATTTATTTGTTCCCCTGAAAGTATTTAACAATCTCATTTTTCATTCGAATTTATCATTGTATATTTTTCAAAAGACATTCAGGGGAAACCCGTTCATGGAACTTAGCCGATTCCTTTGTTTCCTAATTCATTCACTTGCGTTTCTTCTTTTCCCTTTCGTCCTGCTCCATCGGGAAATTTCAGCAGAAAAGAAATCCATCTTTTTAGCATTAATATTGTCCATTCTTTATCTCATATATTTTCAAAGAGGCATTGAGGAGAGATATACATTGCCATTTCTACCTATCGCTTTGTTAGCCTTGGCGCTAATTATTCAAAAGCTTTTAAAGAAAGTTAGCATTGAATAAATTCGGTGCTGCTCAACATTCGTTATCTTTGTAGGAAGTAATAAACCAATGAGCGAAGAACAATTAACAAGAATCAATAAATATTTAAGCGAAGTAGGTTTTTGTTCAAGACGTGCGGCCGATAAATTAGTCGAACAAGGAAGAGTAACCATTAACGGCATAGTTCCCGAGGTTGGAACCAAAGTTGCTTCTGGTGATGATGTCCGTGTAGACGACAAACCATTGGTCAAATCAGACGAAAAACCTGTTTATATTGCATTTAATAAACCCGTTGGCATAGTTTGTACAACGGACATCAGTTTGGAAAAAAACAATATTATTGATTACATAAACTATCCTAAACGAATTTTCCCTATTGGCCGTTTAGATAAACCAAGTGAAGGGCTGATTTTTCTTACGAACGATGGGGACATTGTAAATAAAATACTTCGCGCCCGAAACCACCACGAAAAAGAATA
>JBDNIA010000339.1:0-4699 GCA_041688525.1 Crocinitomicaceae bacterium
AACAAAAAATTAAAATTAAAAAACATGGCTATAGAGCGAAAAGCTTATTCAAATATGGTTTGGATTATATCGCAAACATCTTGTTAAACCCTCAAAATCAATCAAATGTAAACGCTTTTGATTTTTTGTCATGTAGTTAGCTCAAAATGTTATATTTGTGTTGAAATTATTACTAAGTATGACGCTGGGTAAAATCTATAATCTATACAAAGCCCTTGACGAGGAATCAATTTTACTCTCGTTTAAAGGAGTTTTTACAGCAGATTTACTGACATCTATACTTCAGATAATGGAATCTAAATTGTCTTATTTAGCCGAAAGTCCAAAAATAAAAAAAAAGATGTTTAATGTTCTGGTAGAATGTTTGCAAAATCTTTACCATCATGTTGATGATAGTGAAATGATAAAGGATGGAGATGGTTTGATAAATAGCAGTTCAGCTTTGTTAATGATTACAATAGTTGAGGGTTCATTCTTTATCCGCACAGGTAATTATGTTTTTAATGAAGCCTCAGTCGCCCTTGAAGACCGACTAAAGAAAATCAATAGCCTTGACAAGGAAGATTTAAAATCATATTATCAAAAAGTGCTAAACGACGGCAATCGCTCGCAAAAGGGAACAGCTGGCTCAGGCATGATTGATATTGCAAGAAAATCAGGTAATAAACTGGAATATGAGTTTGTAGAAGCAGGTGATAATCACCACTTTTTTTGCCTTAATATAAAAATTGACTGACATTTTATTTAGAGAATATGGAAAATTTAATAATAGACGGTTCAGCAAAAACACCAGCTGTTCAATTTGATTTTGAAAATGGATCAATGGAACTTAGAGGGAGATCAATTCCAGAGAATTCTGTTGAGTTTTATCAGCCCTTGAATGAATGGTTTGAAGCTTACGCGAAGGTTCCAAAAAGAAAAACAGTAGTAAACATTAAACTGGAATATTTTAATACGTCTTCCTCAAAATGTATTTTGGATTTATTCAAAAAGCTTGAAAGTTTAAACGGTTCGTCTACTGAAGTAATTATCAATTGGTATTTTGAACAAGATGACGAAGATATGGAGGAAGCAGGAGAAGATTATCAAGCCATCATTGGACTTCCTTTCAATATGATAGAAGTCGAAGAAATCTAAACCAAGTGAAAATTGGCTTAACAGGGGGAATTGGTGCTGGAAAATCATTGATATCAAGTATTCTGGAGTCACTGTCTTACCCTGTTTTTAATTCTGATAAAGAGGCCAAAGAAATAGTTGAGCAGAATGAAACTGTTAAAAATAAAATTATTCAGCTTTTAGGTCAAAATGCTTATCAAGACGGTTCGTATAATAGTCTCTTTATCGCAAACATTGTGTTTCATGATGATAATGTGTTGAAACAGCTCAATGAAATAATTCACCCCGCCGTCAAACAAGCATTTATTGATTATTCGGCAAATCAACAATCGAAATTAGTCTTTAATGAAGCAGCAATTTTGTTCGAAACAGGCGCTTACAAATCTTTCGACAAAACTATTTTAGTCTGTGCTAATGAGGAAGTCAGATTAAAAAGAGTTGTTGCTCGCGATGGTTCAACTAAAGATGAAATTTTAGCCCGATTTGCGAAACAATGGCCAAATGAAAAAAAAATCCCGCTAGCTGATTTCATCATAGAAAATGACGATGAAAAATCCGTGCTTCTTCAGTTAGATGAAATTCTAAATAAATTGATTTAATTTATTTATCAGTCATATCCTCATAATCCTCGAAGGTATTTGAATCTTCTAAACTGCCAACATTATTTTGACCATTTATCGGCTTTGGGGCAACTAACAATAAAATCGATTGTACAATTTTCCCAAATACAGATATCAAAAAGAAGAGACCTATTATTTTGAAAATAAATCCGAAAAATGCGGCGTTTTCTATGCTTAGTATACTTTCTTTAAACCAATTTGAAATTGCATTGTCAGCCAGGTTTGGGTTGTAAATACACGTTGTGAAGTAGGCTAGTGACAATAAAACAAGCACTATTTCTATAGCTAAATTAAAATGTTTTGTATTCGGATTCTGTCCGCTTTGAATAAACGAAAACAGTAAACCCTTTCTCTGGTTTTTTTGTAATTTACTTGTAAAGTAAAAAAGCAATATCATGGCAGTCGTCACAACTGAATTTTGACTTAATGATAAACTAGAATCTTGCTCACAACAAAATAAAATAGTTACTTGGACCAAGAAAAGATATTGTATTGCTTTTAGTCCATAATGAGCGAACAATGATCTGTTTTGACTAGCACTTACGATCCTTAAAGCAAATTGAAAAAGAGTCCATAAAAAACCAAAAATGGCTAGTATGACACCAAGACGAAAAATAGTATTAATGATTTCCACATTACAAAAATGCTCAATTTTCTCAAGTCAAGAACCATAAGCTTAATAAATTCAAGTTATTTAACAAGAGATATCAGTGTCTTTGCCTTTCAAAAAGAGCGAATCGTTATCTTTAGACCAATAAATAAAAAAAACTATGAGATATATTAAAATTGCGTTTTTCTTTTTATTCGCTACTTCCGTTTCTTTCGCGGAGGAAGGAATGTTAATACCCTCTGTTATTCAGGCTTTTGAGTCAGACATGCAAGCGATGGGAATGAAATTAAGCGCAAAAGATATTTATGACGTTAACTCGTCAAGCTTGAAAGATGCAGTGTTACATTTTGGCGGAGGATGCACTGCTGAGTTGGTTTCTGACAAAGGACTTCTGTTAACAAACCATCACTGCGGTTATAGTCAAATTCAAGCGCACTCTTCTCTTGAAAAAGATTACTTAAAGTATGGATTTTGGGCAAAAAGTTTAAGTGAAGAATTGCCAAATCCAGGACTTTATGCAGCGCGAATGGTGCGAATCGATGATGTTACTCAATCCGTTCTATTTGGTATTTCAAATAATATGACGCAAGAACAAAAGAGTATAAAAATGCGAACGAATGTGGCTACCCTTATTGAGGACGCTGAAAAAGGAACCAATTATAAAGCAGAAATAAAAGCTTTCAATTATGGCAACGACTACTATATGATAGTTAAAGAAATTTTTAATGATGTACGTTTAGTTGGTACGCCTCCTAACTCAATTGGAAAATTTGGTGGAGATACAGATAATTGGGTTTGGCCGAGACATACAGGCGATTTTTCTGTTTTTCGCGTTTACGCTGGAAAGGATAATAAGCCAGCAAATTATAGTTCTGAAAATATTCCTTATACGCCATTGCATTTTCTCCCGATTTCCATGCTGCCGAGAAAAACAGGCGACTTCACTATGGTTTACGGTTTTCCTGGAACAACAGAACAGCATCTGGTTTCGGCACAATTAAAATATATTATGGACAAAGAACGCCCTGCACGAATTTCAATGCGCGAAAAGTCTTTATCGATAATAGACGCAGGGATGCGCTCATCTGATCAAATTAGAATTCAATACGCATCTAAACAGGCAAGAATCGCCAATGCGTATAAAAAATGGATAGGCCAAATTGGGGGTTTGCGAGAATTGGGCGCTGTAGAAGTGAAAGAAAAATACGAAACCGAATTCCAAAATAAGGCAAATAGTAATCCTAAGTGGAAAGAAGATTACGGAAATTTAATAAATGAAATGAAAATAGTGGCGGATGAAGGAGTAAAGTTTGATTTCGCTTACGCAATGGTTCTTGAGTATGTTTTTACAGGATCAGAAATGTTTGCACAGGCACGCCAATTTTCAGATTTAATAGATAATTACGATGAACTTTCGGCTTCTGGTAAATTGGACGAAAAGTTAGTAGCAATGGAAAAGGGGCTAGATGGCTTTTTTAAAAACTATGATGTAGGAGTTGATCGTGAAATTTTTGAGCTTTTAACTGCGGAATATATACAACAAATAGGAAAAGATAATTTGCCATCAATTTTAAAAGTCAATTCAGCTTCCGCTTTGGCCAAGTCTATTTATTCCAAATCAATTTTAGTAGACATCGGAAAATCGAAAGCTGTCCTTGGAAAATTAAATAAAAGGAAGATAAAAAAACTGCAAAATGATTTTGGAATACAATTGTTCAGAGATATATACGATAACTTTAAAACAGAAGTTGTACCAGGTGTTCGGACATTTAATTCAGATATGGATGAATTATTGAAAACATATGTAAAAGCTAAAAAAGAGATGTTTCCAGATGTGAAATATTGGGCCGACGCAAATGGCACCATGAGAATTACTTATGGTAAATTGGAGGGAAGTGCCCCAACAGACGGTATGACATATACTGAGCACACAACATCCGATGGAATTCTTCAAAAAAATAGAACAGGTAATCCTGATTTTGAATTGTTGCCAGATCTAATAGAATTGTACGAGAAAAGGGATTTTGGTTCTTATGCGCAAGATGGAGATTTATGGGTTTGTTTTAGTAGTTCGAATCATACAACTGGCGGTAATTCAGGTTCACCGGTTATAGATGGTGAGGGAAGACTCATGGGCTTAAATTTCGATAGAAGTTGGGAAAGTACAATGAGCGACTATATGTTTGATCCTTCTCGTTGTAGAAATATTGTTGTAGATATTCGTTACGTTCTTTGGGTAATGGATAAATATGCCAAAGCCACTCATCTCGTCGATGAAATGCAATTAGAGGGAAAAGAATAAACGGAATACTTTTAGCTTAACATTAATTATTTAACGTATTGTTTAAAGTGG
>JBDNIA010000340.1:0-3608 GCA_041688525.1 Crocinitomicaceae bacterium
AACATCATCTAAGATACTGATTTTCAAGGTTTTAAACAAGAAATTTAAGACTTAATTTATTGATAATCAATTGTTTATAATTTTTGTCATGTAGTTAGTTAAATAAGTTATTTAAAATTTCTTCCTGGCCATACCCGCATAGAAGGATTCAGTCGAAGCGATTGTTTTGAATACCTCATTTGCAATGCTATAGTTTGTCCATTTGCTGATTCTCGGGCACCTGGGAAATGAAAATGGTAAGGAAAACTAAGCCTTTTTTTTCTATGGGTTTGCAGTGAAGTGCAGGTCGTTATTGAATGATAGGTTTTTGGGTTTAGAAACTATATTTGGCCACAAGGTTATCAGACTCAAAATTCGAAACATAAACCTCTACTGCTATTGTTTAGTGTTTCATCAACATACTTTCTAAATAATAAAAACACTGTTAAAATCAAGATTGCTAATTCCACTTTCGATTTTCACAATGTGCAAAGTCGAAGAATTATTTACTTACTAAATTAAAAGTCAAATTCACATACGGCATTGGGCTTAGTGAATTGCTGAAAGTGTATGTTTGTTCGCCAAAAAAGCCTCTGTAAAATTCATTATTGCCAGTTGCTGTTAAATCATCAATATTGTAGGAGTAATTAATGATTACTCCTGCCTGTAAACCCATCCACACAAAACCTTTAAGCTGTTTTTGGTAATCCAGTCGTAATCTTATTTCACTTCTTCTTAATTCTAGATTTTGCGCGTTAAAATTGGTGTTGTATAATCTATAAGATCCGCCTTCAAGTTCGAAACCTGCTAGTAGAATATTTCTAGAATTAATTTTTCTTCGGTAATGTGCTTTGGCAGGAAACAAAATTTCTGTACCCCATTTCCTGTTTTTAGAGGTGTAATTGTACATAATGACAGGGATGTAGTTCATTTCCCCGGCTCTGTAGGTTCTAGATACTCCCACCCCCCATTGTAATCTGTCATGCGGTCTTTTTCCCCAAAGCGCAGTCCCTGAATATTTCGTGTTTGTAATGCTCGGACCAGCAGTTGAACCACCTAGTGAATAGTTGCCATTTTGTTCGGCTAGTAATTGAAGAAGAAGAAAGTTCTTTTCTCCTAATGGCATAAACATAGTCGTATTTAGGTTGATACTCGTTAGGCCTTTACTTAGCTCGTTCAAAACTAAGTTGTGAGCGCTATTGTTTACTATTTGGTTTGTAGAAATGTTAGCCTGATTGAACCCAGCGCCCATTTGCCAAACAAATTGAGACTTGGAAATAATAGGAATATTAACACTGACTCTTATTCCATGATAATTTAACTTACTTTGATCATTCTGAATCGCATCAACGTCTGGGTTAAACGCACCTTCGTTTGATGTTTTCAACGTTCCATTTCCAACCAAATCGTACCCTATTGAAATAAACCTATTCGGACATAAGTCAAATATTTTAGGGCTACAATAATTTTTTATTTCTCCTACATCCTCGACATCATCGTACATGCTATAATCCTCCTCCTCGAGATTATTTGTATCGATTTGTGAAAACAGAACGGAAGTAAAACTTACAGCAATAGCGAGTAAGATGGAATGTTTAAACAACAATTGCATACTGATTATTTCTTTTTAATTTCTATTCTTTTCCAAATATCCGTTCTCCCTAACATTTTAACGCCAACGTACCCTCTGATGTTTAGAACTTCTTTGTCTTTGGTAATGACACAACTGTATAAACTGCCACTTTCAGGGTCATAGATTGTACCACCAGACCATTCTTTGCTGGATGAGTCATACACAAAATCTTTTAACATTCTGTATCCTTTCAAAGGTACATTTCTCATTTTTTGGTCTTCATTGTTTTTGTCTACTTTCGGCTTTTTAGTATCCGTGTCTATTGGTTCTCTCAGCCAAACTATTTTTCCATAGTATTTGCTTCCAATTTTTTCAATCTTAACTCTTGCCTTACCATTACTAGGCTCCCATAAGCCTATTATGTCATCTCCACCTGTATCAATGGACTTTGAATTACAAATAAAACTACTTGTTGTAAAAATCAATGCTAAAACACTTAATATTACGATTATTTTTTTCATGATGTTTTTTATTTTTTATAATAATTAATGCGAAATACCAATTCTATGCCAAGATTTAAGTCGTCGTCATAGTCTTCTTTTATTGTTCCGTCTGCAATAATGAAACTCTTATCCTCAAACAAAATTGATTTTAGTTTCTTTTGTAAATCAGCTACTTTCAGATTTATTTTTTGTAAATTTTCTTTTATATTATTCGCAAAAGCAATGTTTTACATCGGGAAATTCTCTGAAAATACTTGAAGGCTAATTGATTGAAATAAGTTCAAATTGTCAAGTGATTCAGGTGCTATGGTGGCAGAGGTTAACTTAATATCAACTATTTGATCTTCCATAATATCATTTTGTGTTATAAAATCTGATATGTTAGAATTTATTTCAGCTTGAAAAGTGTTACTTCCTTCAAATAGGGGCCCGCTTGCTGTTAGTGCTGTTTTGATAGTGAATTCCTTACTATTATTCGGCTCTGAAGAGCAGGATATCAAAAGCGTAAACAGACTTAAACAAATAATAGATAATCGAAATAATTTCATTGGTTTAATTTTATTGACGATTCCAAAAGTATACAATTTCAATTAAAAACCAAATCAATAAGTAGTAAACCCTATAAATAAAAAGTTTGAGTTACTCACTTAAGTCGTCTATAGCCATTTTGTTGCTAAACCATTGTTTTTTTAGTCATCTTATCAATTAATTTGTCAAAGGAATTCTCAAGGTTTAGCCGTCGATTAAACTTAAAGTGGAATTCAGCCATATAACATTGAGCTTGTTTACTTGATATATGATGATGTATTCCTCTTATCCAGCTTTTCAGATTTATAATATGTGTGTGGAGTAACTTCATACTTTCTCCGTTGTTCGATTTTTCTTGTTGGATATCATAATTTGAACAAAATGGCTTGTAAGAGCTCCATAAATCAGTAAATATGGTTGCCTCTTTTGATATCTTTTCTTTGAAAAACGGTTTAAAACTGTCCTCTGAATAGTCTTCAATCGCCCTAGCATAAGCCCTTCCAATGGTAAGTTTTTCCATCTTATTCAGAACAATTTGAACACCTAAAATCACTTTTTCTTGTTACCATCCGAACGTCCTGGCTTCCCTTTCTCATGTCCTCCAATTGAAAATTCATCTATTTCTAAAACTCCGTCAAGAGGAGATAAATCGCTGCTTTGCATGGCTTTTTGGACCTTTCGTTTAAAAAACCAACACGTTTTTTTGGGTCAAACCAAACTGCCTACTGAGCTCTAAAGTTGACATCCCTTTCTTGTTTACGCTCAATTGATAACACATATGAAAAGCTTTTAGTAATGGAAATTTTAATTTATGAAACAACGTGTTTGCTGTTGGTGATTCTTCATACCCACACGCCAAACAGCGGTGATTGCACTTCTTTTTACCTTGTTTGCTTTTTCCAAATCCACAAGTAGAACATGTAAAGCCACCAGACCATTTTTGAGATGATAAATAAGTTACGCAGCTCTGTTCGTCTGGAAATCTATCCATAAAATCAAATAAGGGAAATTTTTTCTTAGCCATA
>JBDNIA010000341.1:0-3098 GCA_041688525.1 Crocinitomicaceae bacterium
CGTCGGATGTATTGAACCAAAGATTGTCATTGCGATCTTTGAATGCTCCGTCAGGAAATGATTCTTTATCAATGGAATGAGGACTTATTTTTTTCGTTTTCGTATTAAAAATAAAAACACCATCATTGAAGGTTGTAATGATTATTTCATCCCATCTTAATTCTAAATCAGAAACACTCCACAATCCGGTATTTCGAATGAGGGCAAATTTGATAAAATCTGAGCTTGTATAAATTCCATCTCGTGTGGCAAGATAATAGGTATCATTAACCACTAGAATATCACGTATTTTTCTGCTTTGATTTTTTGGAAAAGGGATTGGAACGAGTTTGTTGTTTTTTTGCTGATATAACCCATCTCCATTGGTTGCTACAAGTACAGTGTTATGAAATTTTACGAATCCGGTTACACGTACATTTTTCGACTCTTTTGGCAAGTACCATCTAGAAAATTTACCATTTTTCCTCAATGAAACCCCACCTTCGTGACCAATCCAGAGTTCGCCGTCTAAATTCTTAAGAAAAGTTATTTTGTTCGAAGCTAAGCCATTTTCTCTGGTGTAGGATGTGAATTTTTTCCCGTTAAATTTTGCTAAACCACCTAAAGTTCCAACCCATAAATACCCGTCAGAATCTTGTGAAATTGAGGTGACTTGAGATTGAGGTAATCCCTTTGAGGTGGAATATTCAACAAAAGAATACCGTTGTGCCCAAGATTGTGAGCTTAGTAATGAAAAAATGAGAAGAAGTATTCGCATCTCTAGTTTTTGAGGCTTTTTACAAAATCTGAAACTCGGTTACGAGCAATAGGAATGCGATCACCATTCTTTAAAACCGCAAAATGTCCATCCTCATTAACGTAATCTGTCATACATTTTAAGTTGATTATATGAGATTTGTGGATTCGACTAAATTTATTTGGATCGAGAAGGTTCTCATATATTTTCAACGTTCTTGTATCTAAGTAGCGAGTGCCGTCAATAAAATGAAGCATTGTGCAGTTGCCGCTTGCTTCTAAATTAATGATTGTGTCGTCGTCTACAATTTTCAACCCTTTTGTGTGACTAATGGCAATTCTATTGTTTGGTTTATTCCTTAAAAAAGAATCGGATAAGTTTTTTAAGGAGCGAAAATACGTTGTGTAATTTTCTGGATTTTCTGAAAATATTTTTTTCGATTCGACAAGTTTTCCTACGGCAATCTTTAACTCGTCGATATCGATTGGTTTCAATAAATAATAAACGGCATTAGCGTTAAATGCGCGAATTGCGTAATCTTTAAATGCGGTTACAAAAATAACCAATATGTTCATGTCTTCAATTTCTTCGAGGAGTTCGAATCCTTCTGATCCAGAGGGCATTCTAATGTCTAAAAATAACACGTCGGGTTGGTATTCTTTGATTTTGTCGAGCGCCTCAGTTTTACCATCAGCATCTGCAACTACAGCGATATCTGGACAATACTCTTCGAGTAAAATTTGAAGATTTTTACGCGCAAATTCTTCGTCGTCAATTATTATGGCTTTTAAACTCATGATCAATTAGATTATATTATACTGTTGAAGCTAATTTAAAGTTAAGATTTAAAATAAACTTGAATGACTATTTTGGTAGTCTAAATCACCATAGTGAACCAATAAACGCAATAAAAATACACTTAAATCAAAAGCTTTTACACTTTACATAATTATTAGATTTCCTTAACATCTAAGTTGTAACTTTCTTGAATAATTTGATTGAATAATAAGACAAAGAGATATGAAAAAAAACATACAAAATACCATCCAATTAATTTGGGTTTTCATTGATAACGGACATTAAAAGCGTCCGCCATCTTACGGCAAAAAATTCAGGATTTCTTTGCGTACTTTAGTTGGTTTTTCGTGCTGTCCCATATGTCCAACCCCAGGAATGATGACCATTTTATTTTTAAGATTTAAAGTCATTTCTTTCATTTTTATTAAAGGAACTAATTTATCCTTTTCGCCCTGGATGATAAATATTTTATCGCTGAACTGAGTAAGAGTCTTCTTGTGATTTTTACGCTGTTGCATTGCTATTGAGGCGCTTACAATATCTTTGGCTTTCATTTTCTTTGCGATTGTCAATAAATTATTAATTACTGTAAAGTGTTTTTTGGGATTTAAGAAAAGAGCCGGTAAAGCTTCATTTAAAAAGAAATTTTTATTTTTAATGACAATATCCGCCACGCGCTGACGGTCGATTTTTTTCTGTTCGTCATCTTCCCAAAAATTTGAATGTAAAAGAATTAATTTTTGAGCTAAACCGTAATTTTGTGCATATTCCAACAATACATATCCTCCTAAAGAATGACCTATCATATCAAACTGCTTTAGCCCCAATGATTTTAGAGTTGTATTTATACAACTAGCCATAAAGGGAATTGATGCTTCAAAATTTTTAACTTTTGAAATACCATGACCGGGTAATTCTATTTTTATACACGTATAATGTTCTCCCAAATTAAGCGGTTCCCACATGGCATTGGATTCGAGAAAACCATGGATCAAAATCAAATTCGGACCCGCACCTTCAATAGAATAATGAAGAATTTCGGATTTATCTTTACGCATTCATCAATGCCTCAACTTCGTCGGCTTCTATAGGAATATTTTGCATAAGATTGAAGGCAGGTCCCTTTTCTTGAACGATTAAGTCATCTTCTAATCGAATTCCGATTCCCTCTTCGGGGATATAAATTCCCGGTTCACAAGTGAAAGCCATGCCAGCTTTTATAGGCTCTTGAAAAAATCCAACGTCGTGTGTATCTAAACCAATAAAGTGAGAGGTGCCATGCATGAAGTATTTTTTATAGGCAGGCCAATCTGCTTTCTGATTTTTGATATCGGTTTGATCAATAAGCTTAAGTTTCAGCAATTCATTTTCCATTAATTTCCCTACTTCTTTGTGGTATTCTGGGAGTAAAGTTCCTGGAACTAGCATCTTTTCAGCTTCTTTTTTTACGTGAAGCACTGAATTGTAAACGTCTCTTTGGCGAGCAGTGAATCGACCATTTACGGGAATACAACGTGTCATATCTGAGGCGTAATTGGCATATTCTGCTCCAACATCTAACAAA
>JBDNIA010000342.1:0-9528 GCA_041688525.1 Crocinitomicaceae bacterium
TTTCCAAAATTGCCAGAAATAATTAGTTCACCTGTATTATTTCTGTATGTTCCGTTGGCTTGAATTCCAGTATAATTTTCTTCGTGAATTACTTTTGAGTAAGTGGATTGAGAACATACTGGCAGTGGCAACAAAAAAGAGCAGCGGAAAGTGTTTTATTTTTGATGGTGTTAGAATATTAAAGGTTATGCTAGTTTTAACGAAAATAAAGTGTGTAAGGTTGGTTTTGATTGACTATTTTTTCAATTTGGCGTCAACAAATAAAACGTAGTTTATCTCAATGGTGTAATCCTGAGAAATAGCCTCATCGGTTGTAGTAGCCACTCTGAGACTAAACTTATCTTTTTTAATGTATTCCTTCAGTTCAGAATTTGTTACGTCTAAAGTCACAGTTTGAACGTTATCATTGCTCATATTTAATTTACTGGCAATCTTTACTTCGTTCAATCCGTCAGCATCCATAAAAAGTTCAATGCTTTTTAGAAAATTGAAATTTTCGGAACTTGGACTTTTTAAAACTAAATTCATCTGAATCATTTTAATTGATTCGATTAAATCTTTTCGTGTATCGTGAATCTCAAAAGATGCCTCAGAATTACTCTGAATATCTGGTGTCAAGATGTTAAAAGGCAAATTAATACCCGTTGAAGCAGGAATTATAATCGTTTCCGTAAACGACAGACTGAATTGAGTTAGAGAATTTAATTTCTTACAAGAATTGAAAAGTAAAACGAATAAGAAAAGGAGGGAGAGGAGTTTGTAGTTCATATATTTTTAACGTTTTATATCGTTTATAACGTATTAATTCACATTTTAGTTTGTCGCGAACAAAAGAAATTATAACTCCAGTAGCTTGTTGTTTGTGAATTTTGCTAAATTTTGAACAGTCGAACTACTAAAATCGAACTTCAAATTAGCCGTCTTATAAATAGTTGGAATATCATTTGTATATCCCAGACTTAATGCATTTTTGTAATCTTGAAGAGCTTTCGATTTGTCATCAAGACTATTTTTCCAGACGCCCAAAGCGCCAAGTTGAGAAATTCCATACTCTATGTAGTAAAATGGAACTTCAAAAAGATGCAATTGTCGATGCCAAGCATAAGCAATATTGTCCTCATTTTTTTCCCAATCTACATGCGGGTTACCATAGATTTCTTGCAAATTTAACCATTCTTCTTTTCTTTCCTCTCTCGTGTGATTTGGATTGGTATAAATCCAATGCTGAAATGCATCAATAGTTGCAATCCACGGTAAAACTTTAAGAATTCCCTCAAGTTGCTCACGTTTTGCTCTTCTCAAGTCATTTTCGTCAGAATAAAATTCGTCCCAGTATTCCATAGAAATTAACTCCATTGACATTGAAGCTAACTCAGCAACTTCCGAAGGCAAGTTTTTAAAAGCAGTTAAAGACAATTCTCGAGAAAGAAATGAATGAACAGCATGTCCACCTTCATGGATCATCGTAACGACATCACGCTGGGCCCCTGCTGCATTCATGAATATGAAGGGAACACCGATTTCATATAAAGGATAGTTGTAGCCTCCTGGTGCTTTTCCATTTTTCGAATCTAAATCCAGATGTTTCATTTCCTCCATAGTCTGCAAACAATTTCCAAAATAGGAGTCTATTTTATTGAAAATGAGTTTAGATTTCTCTAAAAGTTCTTTGCCATTTTCAAAAGGTGTGAGTGGTTCCAAGCCATCGGGATCAACTTCAGTATTCCAAGGCTTTATTTTACCTGCAGATAGTTTTTTCGCATGTTTTTTTCTGATTTCATTAACCAGAGGAACAATGTGTGTTTTGATTGACTTATGAAATTTAAGACAATCTTCGGGCGTGTAGTCAAAGCGACCAAGCTCGTCGAATTTGTAATCTCTAAAGTTTTCATATCCTGCATTTAGAGCGACGGTGTGTCTCAATTTAACTAAATCATCAAACAAGGCTTCCATCGATTCAATATCTTGCGCACGACGGGCACTTATTTTTTCAAAAGCTGTTTTTCGAATCGTTTCATCTTGCTTCTTTAATAAGTTTGACGCTTGTTGCATGGTAATGGTTTTTTCTTCCCATTCTATATTTTGTGCACCAGAAATACTGCCATACTCGGAGCTTTTAGTTTGAATTTGAGTTTCTAAAGGAATATTTTCTTCTCTGAATAATGCGATGCTTTTACGGACACTTCGAAAGTATAATCTGTAAGCTTCCTCTTTTTCTAATTCCGCTCTACCAGGCGAGCTCATTAGTTTTTTATTCAGGATATCGTCATAAGGAGAAGATTTGGGTGCTATTTCATTTACAAAGAAGGCGTAACTTTTAGAATGTGCTTCATTTGCAGTGTCAACTGTCATGTTAATGTAACGCCATGCCATATCTTCCTCAAGAATGGCCTCTAATTCACTTTTGTCTTTTAGCCATTTTTCAAGTTCATCTTTGTTGTTGATTTCACGTTTGCCTAAATCTTCAAAGTAAGGAAGAATAGCTTCCCAAGAATTTATTGTTAAATCATTGTCGACAAATGTCCGAATGGAGCGCTTTAGTTTCATTATATCTTAAAATTAAAAAAGTCGCCTCGTATTGCTGCGGGACGACTTTTGTCTCGATAAATCCGAGAATATTATTCTGCTTATTTTCCTCTGCTCGTTCCGCCTTTTGGTGAAACTGATTTTTTACCGGCGGTTGACTTTGATGTGGGTTTAGCTGCCACTTTCGGTTTTGCAGCTGATACAGTCTTCGCTTTTGTTTCTTTTTTCGGCTTCTCTGCAACTGACTCTTCTTTTGAATCTTCTTTTTTCGATACTGTTTCCTCTTCTTTTTCTTGCTTTAACTCTCCAGCTTTATGCAAAAGATTGTACCACATGAAAATTTTCTTTACGTCAGAAGGATAAACACGTTCCTTGTCATATTCGGGAAGTACTGATTCTAAATATTTAGCAAGATTATTTTCGCTTTCTTTATGAGAAATACATATTTTGCCTTCTTCTTTTTTGAAAATTGAATCAAAAATCTCGTGAAGTGCTTGGTCTTCTGCATATGTATATATACTGATATCCTCTAATGCTGAAATACGATCTGTAGAGTATGCGGGAAAACGTTTTTTGTCTTCTAAAGACTCAACAATGACGTTGTTTTTACCTTGCGCCACGACTTTATATAGTCCTGGACGTCCTGAAATGGAAATGATTCCTGATAATACCATGTTTATTTTTAAAGTTTCAAGTCCAAATTTAAAAAAAAACTTTGCCTCAACACTATTTAACGTACAATTTTAGTTGAAATATTCCTGAATCGGTAGTTATATTTAGCAAGTAAATTCCAGGAGTCCACTCGGAAATCCGATATTGCTTTTCGCCTAAGGATAAGATTTTTGCCTGAGAACCGAGGGCGTCAAATGCAACCACGGATAAAATATTTTTCTCCGTTTCTAATTTAAATACATCTTGAGTCGGATTTGGATAAACGACAATATGAGATAAATTTAATTCGTCTAAATTTAAAATCGCAAAATAGACGGATGAAGTTGCTGGGCAGCCATCGTTGCTTACTGTATAAACTTGAAAGTCTCCACCTGGAGGAGTAATTGTTAACGTTTGATTCGTTTCATTCGTCAAATCAAGGCCATTTTTTATCCATTGGTAATTAAGGGAAGGACTTGATGTTAAAACGCTGAAGGATTGGCTGATTGTTGGCGTTGGTTCCACTGAAGTTTGCAACATTAAATTGAGGGCATGTATTTTACCATATCCGTAAGTGTTGTTTGGCACGCTGGCGGTAAAAACATCCGTGAATGCTGTTGAAGTCAGTAATTGTTTGAAGCTTGCATACGTTCCAAATCGACATTTTTCTAAATACAAGGCAGCTATTCCTGCTACTACTGGAGAAGCCATACTTGTTCCACCATTGCGTGCATGCCAGCCGCCAGAATCTATTGTTGCATTGTAGGCAGGATTTGTAAGCAACCATAAAGGAGCTGCGGATAATGAAACATCACCTCCAGCTGTAATGTCTGGTTTTGTTATACCTAACCTATTTGGTCCTCTTGAAGAATTTGGACTTATCTCACCAACTGATGAAGGAAACGGTGTATATAAATTGCCATTTTTGTCGATATGATGTGCCCGGTTTCTGATATTTCCGACAGAAATAACTTTTTCCGAGCAATTCCAACTTGACACTATAGTTTGCTCATTATCTGGTGATTGATAGTGAATTATTGAAGGCATTGTAGTAGAAGAAGGAAGTACAGAAATGATTTCATTTAAACCTATTTGAGTACCACTCCAAAGGTCGTATGATCCAGATCCTTTTGTCAAAAATCTATAGTAATAAGCAGTTGAGTCAACTGTGGAGAAGAAGACTTCCAGATGAAAGTTTGGCCCTTCAATTTCTCGATAACTCTCTATAATGGCAACTCTATTTCCACTGGAATTAAAAAGAGTATCGATAATAGGTGAAGTGCTCATGTTGGCGTTTAAATCATGGAAATTTGTTCGACCTCTATAGCCATAACTCGGAGAAGGTAAATCTGCTCCAAAGGCAAAGTCTAGTGTATTCGCTGTTGCTGTATCTGTCCAAAAATCAAAATAAATTGTGTTATTTCCAAGCTGACCAGTCGGGTTATTTTTAAACCAAACAAAAGTAGTGTCAGACGTTACATTTCCGTGACAATGATATTTTCCCCATGCTCCTGAATTTCCAGCTGCTGAAATAATTAGTCGTCCTGGTTTCTCGTCCAATAATTGCTCCATTATTTCAGAAGCAGGATCATTTCCGTCGTGACTTCCTAAATATGATCCTAGAGATAAATTAATAACTGCAGGCATATTATATTCATCTGCTACTTTGAAAATATAATCACATGCGTCGGCTATACTAAGTGTCCAATTGGGTAAATTAAAGTTGGTTTCTACGACAATTATATTGGCATCTGGAGCCATTCCTTTGTTTTGTCCATTTGCTCTGCCGTTGGCAAGTGCAGCGCCTGCTACAGTTGTCCCGTGGGCACTATTGTCCATACTTGTAATTGTTCCGTTATTGATATCGGTGCTATCCCATTCTTGACCATAATTATAGGGTTGTGGAGAGTTTGGCCCTGTCATTGTATGATCCCAATAGCGAAGAATTCTCGTTTGTCCATTTGAATCAATAAAATCGGGATGATTAAAGTCAATTCCAGTATCTACAATACCGACCAATACATTTTTCCCTGTATATCCCTGTGGTAATCCACCCAATCCTTGATGTACTTGATTTACAAAATGAGTTTGACGAGATGTATCATTAAGAAGTTGCGGTGGCGCATGTTCAAAATAAAATGATTTTAGGCTTGTGTCATCTAATTTTGATTTCAGCCAAGAAGGTGTGCAAGTTATGAAAAGCCAATTTTTCGTCGAATATTTTACGACAATGTTTTCTTTATCCAAAAGCAATAGGTGTTCATAAGTATTATCTATGCAGAATGTAGATAAAGTTTGTGGATTTTCTTTCAATGTTTTTTGAAAACCAAAACCTTGAGAATAAATTGAATTTGTGTTAACCAAGAGTAGAATAGAGACCAAAAGAGCAAAGGAATGTTTTGTCATTTTTTTTGTTTAATATAATTACCTTAAACATACGCTAAAAAATAGTAATTTAGATGATAGTTATTGAAAATAATCAAATTTACTAGTCAAATAAACTCAAATGATTAAAAAAACAATTTTAGTTGCCGTTGCAATTGCATACGGACATTTCTCTTTTTCGCAAGCTACCAAAAAAACTGAGAACTGGTATAACAAAGGAAAAGCCGGGATGCAAACCGAAAAAGCATATAAAAAATTAAAGAAAAGAAAATCTGAAACTGTTATTGTTGCCGTCATTGATTCAGGGGTAGATATAGAGCACGAAGATTTAAAAGGTAAAATTTGGACGAATTCTAAAGAAATTGCTGGAAATGGCATTGATGACGACAAAAATGGATATGTAGATGATATTCATGGCTGGAATTTTTTAGGAAATTCGTCTGGTGAAAATGTTGATGGAGCCAATTTGGAGAAAACGCGTATCTATCGGAATTTAGATAAGAAATTTGGAGGTAAAGAGGCAGCATCTATTGCGGTGGACGAAATAGCAGAGTTTACTCTCTACCAAGAAGTCAAAAAAGAAGTGGAAGGGGAGATAGCAAAGTATAACCAATATTTGGGATATGTGGATATGTTGCCCGCGATACTAGAGCAAGTTCCAAAAAAAGTTGCTGAAAAATTAGGCAAGTCTGATTACACTGAAAAGGATTTGCGGAAATGGAAGCCAACAGAGCAGGCGGATCAGCAATTAAAAGAAACAGCAATGGCTATTGCAAGTGGTAATTTATCCCTTAAATCAATTGAAGGACAAAAAAAGCAATTAAATGATATGTTGAATTATCATTTAAATATCGACTATAATGAAAGAAATTTAATAGGAGATAATGTTGATGATTTCAATGACACAAAGTATGGAAATGCTGATGTTGAGGGTCCAGATGCTTTGCATGGTACGCACGTTAGCGGTATTATTGGTGCAAATCGGCACAATAAAATTGGATACGACGGTGTAGCTGAAAACGTATTAATCATGTCATTGAGAGCTGTTCCCAATGGAGATGAGGCAGATAAAGATATAGCTTTAGCAGTTCGTTATGCCGTTGACAATGGTGCAAAAGTAATTAACATGTCTTTTGGAAAGTCGTATTCGCCACACCAAAAAGAAGTAGCTGATGCATTTAAATATGCTGAATCAAAAGGAATTTTATTAGTTCACGCTGCAGGAAATGATGGAACGAATTTGGACGTAGCGAATAACTTTCCTACAAACCAATATTCATTTGAATCGAGCCCGAACAGTATGTTCTTAACCATTGGCGCTTCAACGCGAATTGCAAAGAAAGAATTGGCTGCAGATTTTTCAAATTTCTCAGCAACAAAAGTTGATATTTTCGCTCCAGGACATGAAATTTGGAACACTGTGCCACAAAGTGAGTACATGAAATTACAAGGAACTTCTATGGCGGCGCCTATGGTGAGTGGAGTGGCAGCAATGTTAAAGTCTTATTTCCCAAGTTTAACAATGAATGAAATTAAAACAATCATTTTAACATCTGGTAAATCGTACAAAGGCAAAATGGAAGTTCAACCTGGTTCAGAAGATACTATGGTTGACTTTGCAACTATGTCAGTTGCGGGAAGCGTTGTAAACGTTAAAAATGCAGTTAAAGCGTGTGAAATTTTAGAGAAATCTAAAATGAACTAAATAAAAATTATTATTTTAGCTGCCTCACTTCAATTGAGGCGGCTTTTTTATTCGCTATTTATTCGTTTTTATTCTTTTATCGTTTTCATTCGGACCTTCTGAACCAATTCTAAATTTAGAAAAGTTGAATATCATTATCGATAATTGGCACCTTTCGGCAGCAGAAGCTGACTTTGACGCTTATTTCGGTTTAATGAGTGATGAGTTTATTTTCCTTGGCACAGCTCCGGGAGAAAGATGGAATAAAGAAGAACTCGCCAGCTTTTGTAAACCTTATTTTGAAGTAGGAAAAGCTTGGGATTTCAAAGTGATTGACCGTTCATGGGTATTTTCCAAAAATAAAAAAATAGCTTGGTTTGATGAAAACCTTGATACTTGGATGAAAGGTTGCCGTGGCTCCGGAATTGTGGTATGCGAAAATGGAGAATGGAAATTAGCGTATTACAACCTAACTGTACTTATTGAAAACGAAAAGATTCAGGCGTTCATCCAGCTAAGAGAAGAACAAAGATAAATACGAATTTAAGCATTAATCAAATTCATAATTACTTCCCTGAAGCGTGATCTTTTAAAAATTGTGCTAACCCAGAATCAGTTAATGGATGGCTAGCAAGTGCTTTGATGACTTTCAATGGAGCCGTCATAACATCCGAACCAAGTTCTGCGCAGCGAACAATATGCATAGGGTGACGAATACTAGCAGCCAGAATCTGCGTATCAAATGCGTAATTATCATAAATTAAACGGATTTGTGCGATTAGCTCCAAACCATCCGAAGAAATATCATCTAAACGTCCCAAAAAAGGTGAGAGGTAAGTCGCACCAGCTTTTGCAGCTAACAATGCTTGTCCAGCTGAAAAAACTAAGGTGCAATTTGTGTCAACACCTTTTTCAGAAAAATATTTTATTGCTTTAATACCTTCTGGAATCATTGGGATTTTTACCACAATATTTTTGTGAAGTGATGCCAGAAATTCACCTTCGCGCACCATTCCTTCAAAATTTGTTGCAATCACCTCAGCACTCACAGGACCGTCGACGATATTACAAATGTCTACGTAGTGTTTAAAAACCGCTCGATCTCCAAAAATTCCTTCTTTTGCCATGAGAGACGGATTGGTGGTGACACCATCCAAAATACCCATATCATTGGCTTCTTTGATTTCTGCTAAGTTCGCTGTATCGATGAAAAATTGCATGTTATATTGAATTACAATGTTATGAGTTGCAAGTTACAAGTTTTTGGGAATTACACGTATTATTGTAGGGGATTTTAGGGCAAAAAAAGAGGGGTAAGCTACTTTTATCGCACCGCTCAACCTCATACCTTTGCTACGTTCCCGTCCTGGAGGATTAAGAGGGAGCTGGTCGTAAAAGACTTACCCCGCTGCAAAAATACTCATTTTTTCGGATAGTGAAAGCATAGAATGAACTTTTAAATAATTATTTCTTTACCTGAGGTAAAACCCACTTTTTCGTGCATTTACATCCATTTATTTCCGCATTTTCGAAGACAAAAAAAGCCCGACCGTAGTCGAGCTTATAATTTTTTTTCTTGTTTGCACTATACGTGCATGAAGTCTTTCTTCGCCAATAATTCGTCTTCTGATTCACGGTAATCTGGATCATCAACACAACAGTCAACGGGACAAACTGCCGCACATTGTGGTTCATCGTGGAACCCTTTGCATTCTGTACATTTATCATGGACGATAAAATAAACATCCATATCAACAGGCTCGAATTGAGCGTCTGCTTCAATTTCTTCACCGTTTAAAGTTGTAATCATCCCTGTTAATGACGTGCCGTCGGAGTATTTCCATTCAGCTCCACCTTCGTAAATTGCGTTATTTGGACATTCTGGCTCGCATGCTCCACAATTGATGCATTCGTCGGTTATTATAATTGCCATGACGTAATTTTTCTATTTGAAATTTTTTACAAATATAGAACGACTATTGGTATGATTTGCTTAAAATGATGTTAAATCGAACTTTTTACTGCCATTTTTTCATAAGAAGCGTAAATTTGCACCGTGAAAAGAGATGAATTAATAGCAATTTTTGTTCAATTGGGAAAGGTTTGCGACCAATTGGGGAAAGGAAACGAATGGGAATCTTTCGAAATTGGAGTGACTGATGCTGAATACGAGAACTTGAAGTATATTGTTAATCGACAGTTTGTTTATAATGGTTGGTACACAAAACAAAATGTTCAACGAGCACTTTTGGATTGGTCCGAATTGTTAACTGACGACAAAA
>JBDNIA010000343.1:0-7317 GCA_041688525.1 Crocinitomicaceae bacterium
GCTTCTCAAGGTTATATAGTTGTTGCGCCAAACAGAAGAGGACTTCCTGGTTTTGGACAAGAATGGAACGACGCCATTTCGAAAGATTGGGGAGGTCAGTCTATTAGAGATTATCTCTCGGCAATCGACGAAATTGCCAAAGAACCGTATGTCGATCAGAATAAAATGGGCGCTGTTGGAGCCTCTTACGGTGGTTATTCTGTTTATTATCTGGCAGGCATTCACGAAAATCGGTTTAAAACATTCGTTTCACATTGTGGCCTTTTCAACTTAGAAAGCTGGTATGGCACGACTGAAGAATTGTTTTTTGCTAATTGGGAAACGGGTGGACCATACTGGGATACTAAGAACAAAGACCTTTATGAAAAACATAGTCCCCACAACTTGGTGCAAAATTGGAATACACCTATACTAGTTATTCACGGAGGCATGGATTTTAGAGTTCCTGAGAGTGAAGGAATGCAGGCCTTTCAGGCCGCACAATTGATGGGGATTAAAAGTCGATACTTATATTTCCCAACAGAAGGACATTGGATACAAAAACCTCAAAATGGTTTACTATGGCAAAGAGAGTTTTTTAAATGGCTTGAGGAAGACTTGAAGTAAGTTAATTGTTTCTAAAGGAGTAATTAAGTATTTTTATAGCCTTTAATCAGGCAACAAACGATAATAAACAAATGTGGCAACAAATTGCTAATCTAATTTTAAGAAATCGATTCTTCATACTTGGTTTAATAACCTTATTAACCGTTTTTTTCGGCTATTATGCCATCACTGGGCTGAAAATCGATAACAAGTACGGTAACATGCTTCCAAAAGAATCTGCCGCGCAAGCAAACTATTTAAAATTCAAAGAGTTATTTGGAGAAGATGGCGGGTCACTGGTTTTAGCAATAGAAAATGATTCTTTGTACACCGAAGAGAACTTTTTAAAATGGAAGGAACTCGGAGATTCTATTTTACAGTACAACGGGGTACAATCGATTATTAGCGAGGCTACGCTATTTACTATTAGCAATAATACTGAACAAAATAAATTCGAAGCAAAAAGAATATTTTCGGACATAACCTATGGGGAAAAAAGCATAGAAAAAATAGAAAAAGAAATAAAAAGCAACCCTGTTTATAAAGGACTTTTGTACAATGACACGGCAAAAGTTTCAATTATGATGATAGGCATTGACGAAAAATACTTAGCAGACAGCAAGCGAGCGAATGTCGTTTTAGATATAGAAAAAGTTGCTGCATCCTACGAAAAGTATTTTGGCCACATACGCTACGCCGGCCTTCCTCACCTTAGAGTTATTATCGGAAAAAAAGTCATCAATGAAATGTACATATTCATTGGCTTATCGATATTCGTCACCTCCTTGCTCTTGTGGATTTTCTTCCGATCGCTAAAGGTTGTTTTTATTTGCAACATCGTTGTTTTTGTAGCTGTAATTTGGTCAATGGGCTCTATCGGTTTAATGGGATTCAATATTTCCATTCTGATGGCACTTATTCCTCCCTTAATGATTGTTATCGGAATACCAAATTGTATTTTCTTAATGACCAAATATCATCAAGAGTATAGGGCGCATGGCAATAAAGTAAAAGCTATTTCACGCGTTATTAAAAAAATAGGAACAGCAACTTTTCTATCTAATTTCACAACAGCTCTTGGCTTTTCGACCTTTATTTTTACAAATTCCGAAAAATTAACTGAGTTTGGAATTATTGCATCTTTGAATATTCTAGCTGTTTTTATGCTGTCTATCACAATTCTACCTATTGTAATTTCCTTCTCCAAAGAGCCCAAAAAACGTCACCTAAAACATTTAGATCGTAAATTTGCAAATGGCTTTATCGACAAATTGGTTCATATTTCACAAACACGAAGAAAAGGAATATATATAATAACCGTTATCGTTGTCACATTTAGTATTATTGGCTTATTTAAAATTAAAGCAACTGGAAATATTACAAGTGACCTTCCACAAGGAAATCAAATCTTAGAGGATATTCAATTCATGCAAAATAAATTTGGAGGTTCAATTCCATTTGAAATCATGATTGACTACAAACGCAAAGGGAGATTATTTTCAAATGAAACTTTGAGTAAAATGGATAATGTCCAAAATAAATATTCAAACGACACGCTCTTCTCCAAGGCCATATCCATTGTTGATTTCATTAAAGTCATCAACATGGCGTATCACGGAAATGATCCGAAATATTATAAATTAATTTCCAACCGTGACAAACTGCGTTTAAAAAAGTACTTGGATAATTTCAATATGACCAATGCGAATGGTGGCGGTTTTACAATTAAAGAATTGGTCGATACAAACAATACAACACTTAGAATTCGGACTCAAATGATGGACTTAGGTTCATATGAAGTCGCACAAAAAGTTGACTCTATGCGATTCAGGATTGATGAGATCTTTAATCCTGACAAAAAAGAGATTGAACGTTTATACAAACTCGCGAAAACAAAAAAAGCGGCGTATTACGACAGTTTAATTTATAAGTATCCGAGTGTCTACAATAGTTTAACGAATGTTTTGTCTGATGGAGATGCTGATTTGCAGTATGAATTTGACATGAATCCTGACAAAATTAAAGAGGCTTATAACAATGTTAACTTTAACGAGAAACTCCGAAGCGCCATTGATAAAGATTATTACGACATCGTTCTAACTGGAACAGCCGTTGTTGCATCTGAAGGAACACAGTATTTAGTCATTAACTTATTTACCAGTTTGCTTTTTGCAATTCTCGGTATTGCCGTATTGATGGCGATACTCTTCCGTTCTTGGCGAATGGTTCTAGTTTCATTGTTGCCCAATCTAATCCCTCTAATTTTTACTGGAGGAATTATGGGCTGGTTTGGAATCCCTTTAAAACCCTCTACACTTTTGGTATTTAGTATAGCTTTTGGCATTTCTGTTGATGACACCATTCACTTCCTTGCAAAATATAGACAGGAATTAAAACTCAATCCCTACGATTTGAAAGGTTGTGTTTTGAAAGCTATTCACGAGGCTGGATTGGGTATGTTCTATACTTCAATTGTTCTATTCTGCGGTTTCTCCGTATTTACGCTTTCAGAATTTGGAGGAACACAAGCACTCGGTCTTTTGATATCGCTGACTTTATTGATTGCCATGATCACTAATTTAGTTGTACTTCCTTCACTTCTATTGAGTTTAGAAAGAAGGTTAACAACCAAATCATTTATTGAACCTTATTTTGATGTTTATGATGAAGAATCGGATGTGGAATTTGAAGATCTTCAAGTAGAAACAAAAAAAAAACCACTTGACTCATGAAAGGAATAATTTTAGCAGGAGGATCGGGCACACGTTTGCATCCGCTAACTTTGGCAGTCAGCAAACAATTAATGCCCATTTACGACAAACCAATGATTTATTACCCGCTCTCAATTTTAATGAGCGCAGGAATAAGAGAAATATTAATCATTTCAACGCCCCATGATTTACCTCATTTTGAGAAACTTTTAGGGGACGGGGGAAATCTAGGTTGTGAATTTACCTATGCCGTTCAGGAAATCCCAAATGGATTAGCACAAGCATTTGTCATTGGTGAATCATTTATTGGAAATGATGACGTAGCCCTAATTCTAGGAGACAATATTTTCTACGGCGTGGGAATGGATGAATTGCTACGCGATAATACCGCTCCTGAAGGTGGTGTTGTTTATGCTTATCATGTAAGTGATCCTAGACGTTATGGTGTTGTTGAATTTGACGAAAACATGAATGCTATCTCTATCGAGGAAAAACCAAGTAAACCGAAATCTAAATTCGCAGTACCTGGATTATATTTCTATAACAATGATGTTATCGAGATTGCGAAAAATTTAAACCCGTCTGCTCGTGGCGAATATGAAATCACAGATGTGAATGCAGAATACTTGCGCCGAGGCAAACTAAAGGTAGCTGTTTTAGACAGAGGAACAGCCTGGCTGGATACTGGCACTTTCCAATCACTGATGCAAGCAGGTCAATTTGTTCAAGTAATTGAAGATAGACAAGGCTTGAAAGTGGGCTGTATAGAAGAGATTGCTTATCGAAATAATTGGATTTCAAAAGTACAGCTAGAATCACTCGCTATACCATTAACCAAAAGTGGCTATGGTGATTATCTTTTAGACTTGATAAAATAATGGATGCAATAGAACGTCACAGTAAGTTAATTGCCGAAAATATTACAAATTGGTATCTTCCTGATTCTCCTGAAAATTTATATGAACCTCTAAGATATTTCTTGACAATTGGCGGAAAAAGAATGCGCCCAGTATTAACATTAATGGGAGCAGAATTATTTGGTGAAAAAGCCGAATCAGCTTTACATGCCGCAATTGGTGTCGAACTTTTTCATAATTTCAGTTTAATTCACGACGACATAATGGACGCCGCTCCCTTGCGTCGTTCAAAAACTACTATTCACAAGAAATGGAATGAAAACATAGCTATTTTATCAGGAGATGTTTTAATGGTTAAAGCCTATGAAGAAATTTGTAAGCAAGGACCAACTCATCTTTTTGAATTGATGCAAATTTTTAATAAAACAGCCATTGAAGTTTGCGAAGGCCAACAAATGGATATGGACTTCGAAACAAGGGTAAATGTCCAGATTTCTGAATACATAGAAATGATTAGACTGAAAACCTCAGTTCTACTCGGAGGTGCTTTAGAAATGGGTGCAATCGTCGCCGGAGCTTCACTCAAAGATAGAGCGCTGTTATATACTTTTGGGCAAGAACTAGGGCTTGCATTTCAAATTAAGGATGATTATTTAGACTTATACGGTGATCCTGAAAAATTTGGAAAGCAAATTGGAGGTGATGTAATTGCAAATAAAAAAACCCTCCTTTATTTGTTAGCATTGGAGAAAGCAAACGTTGAACAAGTAGCAACTTTCAGACAATTGGAAAATGAACCAGATTTATTGTTTAAAGTAGAAAATGTGCGCAAACTATTTGATCAGTTGGAAATTCCAGCGGCAGCACATGAGCAAATGGAGTCTCATTTCAACAAAGGTATGTTGGCACTATCCAAAATTTCAGTGAAAGACGAAAATAAAAAAGATCTAATCGATTTGTCGAATTATTTAATGGCAAGAGAGAATTAGCCCTGATTCATAAATCCATTCAAAATTTAACAATTGCATTTTTGTAACTTAGTGCATTGTCAAATTACTTTTGGTCATGAATAGTATATTAAATCCAAATTTGAGAGGTCTTTTGCCGCTTTTCATTTTTTCTGCATTTCTTGTAAATGGGCAAAATTTCAGTGACAACGCAAAATGGTTAGCTCCTGGAGGTTCAGAAAAGAAAGCATTCAAAAATCAAGCAATGGAACTCGGGTTCTATTTGGATAAGAATGTTCAGGAAGAAATCAATAAATTCTTAAAAAATCCAAGCGAGGGAATAAATCCTTACGATCCTGAACAAGTTAATTTTACAGCAGTCTTCACCTCTCCTTCTGGCAAACCGAAACGACAATTTGGGTTTTACTATGAGGATTATTATGAAGATGCAAAAAACAATAAATTTATACGTAAAAATACGAAATATCCTTGGCGCATAAGATTTGCTCCTGACGAAATAGGGGACTGGAAAATGAATGCTACGGTTGAAGGTAAATTTCATGAACGAATTAATTTTGAATTGCAATTTTCTTGCATAAACTCCGAACACAAAGGTCCTCTGACGACTTCCAATACAGGTACAGAGGCTGATAGATACTTATCCTTTTCCCAATCGAGAGAGAGCTTTATACCAATTGCTATCAATTTATCTAACTGCGGACCATTCGCCTATGAACCTTTCGATAACAAAAGACACATGAAAGGTGTTGAAGACCACGCTGCTGTCGGAGGTAATTTTACACGGTTTGAAATAGGTGCACTAAATGGTCTACCGGATTGGCAAGATATACGCAACTATGATCAGAAACAAGACGAAATGTTTGCATATGACCGTCTGCTGAAAAAAGCGGAAGACAATAAAATGTATTACATTATTTTTCGTCACCACGTCGAGTTATGTGGGCCGGGTTGGGGCGTTTCAAATTGGAACAATAATCCTTATAGAAAAGCATTTGACTTACAAAAAGAGAGTGAATATTTTACCCATCCTGAAGCAATAAAGTGGCAGAAAAACAACTTGAGGTACATGTATTCTCGCTGGGGCTTTAGCCCATATTGGGCATTCTACGGATATTCCGAACTCGAGTTATTTTACAAAGGGATTATTGAGCAGGAAGGAATTTCTGAAAAAGAAGCCTTGACCATTTTCAGCAACTGGTTTATCGATCAAAAGAAGTACATCAAAACAGAATTAAAGCCAACTGAACTGTTTTCAAATTCATACGGTCGACTTACTGATTTAGAGAGTAAATCCAGATTCAATGGCTTTTTTAAAAATTCAGATGTAATTTCATTGCATAATTACGGCACCTTGAAAAAGGCTAATTATGAAAAACGGTATGACGCCGTTGAAAAATATTGGACCCGCTACAAAAAGCCCGTTATTATCGAAGAAATGGGAATTAATGACGATAAATTACCCATTTATTGTTGTACAAAATCAGCGTTCCACAATAGCATATGGTCAACAGCACTAATGGGTGATTTTGGGACAGGACTCGATTGGTGGTGGGATCGTGGCGTGATGGATTTCAACTACAATAAAGATTTCATTGCGCTTTCCGCATTTTTAAAAGGTGAAGATTTCAAAGCAATGCAATACTCGCCCCAGCGCTGGACAGATTCTCGAGATTATAAAAGAAAACTAGAAACCTTCCAATTGGTGAGTGAAAAAAAAGACAGAATTATTGGTTGGCTCCATAATGCCACTTATTATTGGAGAAATATTGCAGTTACTGACACTTGTCTTCAAAGCTTACTTGACAGCAGTAACCTTTCTTCTGCCTGTTTCGTCGGTAGCGATACTTTTTTAGGTCGCGGTGATTCACACAGAGACTACGCGCGAAATATTCATGAGGATAAATATACTTCACGAGGTGGTTTTCAACCAATCAGCAACTCGAAAGGAATAGAAAATAATCCCACTTTCAAAGTTGAAAATGTTAAGTTTAGCCGGGGAAGAAATAAGTATTGGTATCGTGTTCAGTTTTATAGCACCGATCCTAATAAACCAATGGAAAGCATTTCAGAAACAACACAAATTGTAACGGCAAATTTTTTCAAAGATCTTCTTATTCATGTTCCAAATCTAGACATCAATAATCCCGACCTTGCCTTCAAAATAACTCTTTTGGGACGCAGTAAAAAAGCAAGCGA
>JBDNIA010000344.1:0-8960 GCA_041688525.1 Crocinitomicaceae bacterium
GTTTACCAATGAATTGATCAACTTCCCATATTTTTCCTTCAAATAGAATTTCGTAGCGGTATTTTTCCAAAACATGCTGTCCGCAGAGCAAGAGCATGCTCTCAGCATCGACCAATGGAATTTCGTATTCGAATTCGTCGCGGGTAAAGTTTAGGGTAGCGCTTTTTATTGTTAGAAATGCTTTGTCGTCCTTCACCCGAACACGAACTGTAGCTTTTTTAGAACCATGTAAATATCATTGTTTAATCGTCAGCTTTTTCGCTTCTGGGAAAAGTTCTATTACTGACGGCATAACGAGGAATTTTCTTTCTATTTCTTTCAAGTGTGAACAGGATAAATACTTAGTTTATCCTTTTTTCCGCTTGTTTTGACATACAGTTGTGTCTCAATAGTACCCTGTTCTGTTGAGAGAATGACATGATACATCGTTACATTATTTTGCATTTCAAAATATTCAACAATACGCATGCTATAGATTTTACTGAACGAAACTGTGCTGAACAAGTTTTTTTCTACTAGATTTCCCGCAAAAAAAAATGCTAGTGTTTCTTTTTTTGACTTGTCGATTTTTTCTTTGTACTCATCAGCAATCATTCGGTATACTTTATTTTTTTTCTTAACATTTACCGCACCGACAAATTTACGCATGAATTCAACTTGCCTTTCATCATTTTTCTCTTGTGCGCTAAGGGAAAAGGAAATCAAAACGCATAAGGTCAAATGTAAAATTATCTTGGTTTGTTTTTGAGTGATGAGAAAGTTCATAAATCAAATGTACATTTTCTTCACAACAAAACGGTAAGTTTTTTAACTTCGCAATCATGGATATATTTCTCACATTCGACTACGAGCTATTTTTTGGCAAAGTTTCAGGGTCGGTTGACAAATGTATGATAGAACCCACAGAGGAACTACTCGGCATAGCTGCTAAACAAAATATTCACCTCACTTTTTTCTGGGATATTGGCCATTATTTAGCTTTACAGCGGTTTTGTGAAGCACATCCAAGCCTCAAGGCTGATCAGTTGAAAATTGAAAAGCAATTAAAAAAGGTGCTTAGTTTGGGTCACGCTCTTGAATTACACATTCATCCGCATTGGGAAAAAGCACTTTATGCTAATGACGCTTGGCAAATGAATTTAGAGCAGCATTACAAAATGTCAGATTTTGACGAAGAAGAGCGCAAGTCGATATTTTCGCGTTATCACGGCGCCTTAACAGAATTTAAAGATAAAAAGAGTTCTTCTTTTAGAGCAGGAGGGTGGTGCATTCAACCTTTTTCAAACTTCAGATCTTTATTTCTGGAACATGGAATCCGCTACGATTCGAGCACGATGCCGGGGGTGAAATGGATTTCAGAGCAATATCAATTGGATTTTACAGAATTAAAAACATCAGAACCTTTCCGTTTTTCTACGAATGAATGTAAGGAAGATAAACAAGGTGAATTCATAGAATATCCAATTGCTTCAAATTATTATTCGCCATTTTTCTTTTGGAAATTATATGTTCTCGGTCGACTTTTCCCTTCTCAACATAAAATGTGGGGCGACGGTAATTATGTCCCACAGCCTGCTGGAAAAAAGGAGGTTTTAAGTGTGGGAAAAAAGCATCATGCGAGTTCCGATGGTTTTTTTGCTAGTGAATTACAAGCTATACTTGCGAAAAAAATAAAAGCGAAAGACACTGCTTTGGTGGTTATTGGCCATCCGAAAAGTTCAACAAAGTATGCACTGAGAAAACTCAATGCTTTTGTCGCGCAAAATAAAATAAACCATCGTTTTTTAACTTTTGAAGATTTGCCATGCGAATAGTTGAACGGAAAGACATAGATGAAGTTCTCTGGAATTCTTGGTGTGAAAACAGTTCTGAATTTTCGCCCTTTTCCCGTTTGGCCTATCTCGATGCAGTAGCAGATAATTTGTTGTTCGTTGTCAATGAAGATCAAACTGGCGGATTGGCTTTGCCGTATTTAGAGCGAATGGGAGTTAAAACCTTGTATACGCCTGTCTTTTGTCGGTGGATCATGTGGTTAGGCGAAAACCGTCCATCTGTATCAGAATTAACCATTTTTGTTTGTACCTATTTTAAACAAGCCGCAGTTTACACCCACGATCACATTTTTGAAGGTGAAAAAGAAACCTTGATATATCAAATCTTGGAAAAAGCAGATTTTGCTTTAAATTCTCAAGTCAGACGCAAGTTGAAAAAAGCCGCAAATGAGAATTGGCAAATATCGTGGGATGCGCCTATAGATAACGCGCTATTTGCAATAGAGTCGAGTTTGAAAAATAAATTCGCTACACTTGAAAATACAAGTTTTCCAAAGTTGCGGAGATTGGCTTTAAATTTAAAATTTTCTGGTCTTTTAAGGGTGATTTCTTTGTTAAATAAAGAAGGTGAAACAGTTGGTTCACTCTTGTTGATTGTGGATAAAAAGCATTGTTTGTATCTCAAAGGCGCGTGTGAAGAATCTACCAAAATGGCCGGTGGAATGTATTTCTTGATGAACGCGGCCATAAACTTTGCCTTTGACAATGATTTCATTTTTGATTTTGGAGGCTCTCGAATTCCAGGTGTGCGCAAATTCAATTTATCCTTTGGCTCAAGGGATAAAAACTACCATTACAATGCATGGAATCGGGGTCCTTTCTGGTATAGTATTCTCAAATCCATTCGACACATAGCAAAGAAATGATAAAGTATTTGACGTCAATTGCAGAAGTTTGGAATTTGTGCATACATTTGTTAATTGTATGTTATCTAATCACTAACTTTTAAAGAGATTCTTCTTACTTTTGAAAATGTTCCAATTGCTCCCTCAAAATAACCTCCCGAGATGGGTGATTATTATCTTAGATTTAGTTCTTTCAGCAGTGAGTTTATCGTTCGCGTATCTTATTCGTTTTGATTTGCGCGCCGATGAGAGTATGATGTTAAAAGAATGGGCTATTTTGGCACCAACTCTTCCCGTATTTTTCATTGTCAAATTTGCTATATTTTATAGCTTCGGTATACAAAAGGGAATGATACGGCATACGTCTACTCACGACTTGAATCGGATTTTCTTAGCTGTTTTATCGAGTTCAGCGTTATTTTTAGTTTTAGGAATAGGGAGGAAAGTATTTTTAGATGGTTTCTTTTTATTTCCAACTTCAGTGTTGCTCATAGAGTTTTTGACCACTTTTCTGTTGATGATAGGAATGCGTTTTACCGTGAAACTCTTGTATTTAGAATCAGTAAAAACCAAACAAATTGACGAGCGTATCATGATTTATGGCGCTGGAATTTCCGGTTTAATAACAAAACGAACGATAGAAAAGGAGGCACGCCTCTCTTTTAAGTTAATTGGTTTTATAGACGACAATAAGAAATTGGACGGCACGCGTCTGGAAGGTTTAACGATTTTCCACAGTAGTAAGTTGGAAAAATATATTGTTGAAGAAGGTGTAACTCAAGTTATAGTTGCAATTCAACAGCCCAATGAAAAGAACAAAAAAGCTATTTTAGAAACTTGCATTAAACACAATGTTCGCGTTCAGAAAGTCCCTAGTCCAAAAGCCTGGATCAATGGAGAGTTTACTTCGAAACAGATGGGTAAAATCAATATTGAAGATTTGCTTGGAAGAAACCCAATTCAATTAAACGAAGATGCGATTGAAGCAGAGTTGAAAGGTAAAATCATTTTGGTCACTGGTGCTGCAGGTTCTATTGGAAGTGGTTTGGTGATGCAAATACTAAAGCACAACCCAAAAAAGTTGTTGTTGCTCGATCAAGCAGAATCGCCTTTGTACGATTTGCAAATCGAATTGCATTCAACTTATCCATATGCGCCAATTGAAGTTATCATCGGCGATATTCGTAACCGAGAGAGAATAGAGCATGTTTTCTCCGTTTTCAAGCCCGAATTGGTATTTCACGCGGCGGCATACAAACATGTTCCTTTGATGGAGAATAACCCGAGTGAGGCAATTTTCACGAATGTGAAAGGAACCCGAAACTTAGTCGATAGCGCACTTCGCGCAAATGTGGAGAAATTTGTAATGATTTCTACAGATAAAGCGGTGAACCCCACAAATGTAATGGGTGCCTCGAAAAGAATTGCAGAGATGTACGCACAATTCGCTAATGAATCGAAAAAGACGAAATTTATAACAACTCGATTTGGCAATGTATTGGGCTCTAATGGATCGGTTATACCACTTTTCCAAAAACAGATAGAACAAGGTGGACCCATTACGCTTACCGATGAACGAATAACGCGTTATTTCATGACTATTCCTGAAGCATGTCAATTAGTGCTTGAAGCGGGAGCAATGGGCGAAGGAGGAGAGATATTTGTCTTTGACATGGGCGAGTCTGTGAAAATCATGGATTTGGCCAAGAAAATGATAAAAATTAATGGTTTGGAACTAGGCCGGGATATTGAAATAAAGGTTACTGGACTGCGTCCGGGTGAAAAATTATATGAGGAATTATTATCAAAAGAAGAAAACACTCTAGCAACGCACCATCCTCAGATATTAATTGCAAAGATTCGGTTGGCTGATAGCACAATTGTCAACAGCATAGATGAATTAATTAATCTGTTTGAAACACAAGACAACATTAATATTGTAGCCAAAATGAAAGAGTTGGTTCCTGAGTACCTTTCAAACAATTCAGAATTTGAAAAATTAGATAAGAAAAAATGATACCACAACCTTTTGAAGTTCAGGTCCGATTTGCCGATATCGACATGATGGGACACGTTAACAACGCCGTATATTTGTCTTATTTCGAGATGACACGTGTTCATTATCTTGAGAAATTATTGGGGAGCAAATGGAATTATAAAAAAGATGGATTTCTATTGGCTAGAAATGAAATAGACTATATCAAACCTCTATTTCTTCACGAGACGCCTATAATCGAGTTAAAAACAAAAAATATGGGCAATAAATCGTTCACCTTTAAATATGTGGTAAGTGTGAATGGCGAAGTGCGAACAAAAGGCCTTTCGGTTATGGTATGTTACGATTCTCTTGAAAATAAAACCGTTGCTATACCTGATGCAATGCGCAAGGCTTTCCTAGAGTTGGAATCGGAATAAAAGGTGCATGTCATACTTGTTAAAACCAGTTTTATGAAGCAAATAATTACTTTTTTATTGGTCATTCCGTTTTTTCTCCAAGGCCAAATACCTGAACCGAGAAACGCGAAAAAGTGTTACGATCGACCTGCGAGTACTCTTAATTTCTCTACTTGGGAATGTGGAAAAATTGCTGGCATTGTTGATTGTAATGAAAAACTAACCTACGACGAAAATACAAATACGATACTTTCTGGCAACGATGGTTCAGCGTTCTCAGGACAATGCGAATCTTGTTTTTCTAATGGTGTTTTGGAGCGACGCATCACTTTTATAGATGGTAAAGAAGACGGCCCCGACACTAGCTTTTATCGCTCAGGTTGCAGAAAAGTAATTCGCAATCACATGAGAGGAGAAGAAAACGGACAGTGGTTATATTATTACGACAGTATAGCTTCATTGGCCTGGGAAATGAATTACTTGGTCGGAGAGAAGCACGGTAAACAAATATTTTTCGGACCGAGAGGTGATACAACACTTTGGGAGACGTATAAAAATGGATTGCTGGAGGGCAAGAAAAGAACCTATTATTCTGGCTCCAAAATAGAGAAAGAAGTTAGCTACGAAGCTGGACAATTGAATGGATCTTTTAAAAAGTTTTCTGCCGATAGTACCTTGTTGGATAATTTGAATTTCAAAAAAGGAAAGAAGGACGGAGTTTGTAAATATTATTATAACGATGGGACTTTATTGAAAGTCGAAAATTGGTCGGAAGGATTGAAAAATGGAGAATTTAAAACCTTCTATATTCAGGGACATGTTCAAACTTTTGAATTCTATAAAAAAGGATTGAAAGAAGGTGAATTCGTTAGTTATTATCCGAATAAAAGTGTTAAAAGGCGCCATGTCTACAAACAAGATGTTTTAATAGAAGACCACAAATACAATGATGTTGGTGAAGAAACTTATTCTTTAGGAAGTCCAACGGACGGAAATGCGAAAGAAGACGATGAAATGCCTATGTCAAAAAAGATAAAAACGAAAAGGGAGAAAAAGCCGAAGAAGAAAAAAAGAGCGAGTTTGAAGCCTTAATAATTAGCGATTTAAGACCAAAGATGCTAGGCTAAACAGTGCCGCCGTTTCCGTTCTTAGCCTGTTTTTACCTAAATCTATAGTGACATAACCGCTTTTTAGAGCTTCTTCAACTTCTTCAAGGGTAAAGTCACCTTCAGGCCCAATGAGCAAGGGTCCGTTTGGTCCCCAATTGTCTATAAATATTTTTTCTCCTTCAAGTTCTAGTTGCGCATAGCAATGTGCCAAACCACCATTTTTATTGTCTTTGAGAAACTGCGATATCGGCGTCAACCCCACTAATTCCGGCAAATAAAAACGTTGAGATTGCTTCATGGCTGACAATATGATTTTCTCCAATCGTTCGAGTTTAACTACCTTTCTTTCGTTGTTTTTACATTTCAATAAGGTAATTTTGTCGACACCAATTTCAGTTGCTTTTTCAACAAACCATTCCAAACGATCCATGTTTTTTGTGGGTGCAAGGGCAACATGAATAGGCTTATTTGTTGGAGCTTCTTCCGTTATTCCGGTTACGGCGATTAAACATTTTTTCGGATGTACCCATTTAATAAGACCTGAAGCTTTAATACCTTTTCCATTCGAAATTTGAATGGACTCCCCTTCTTGGCGGCGCAACACTTTAATGAGGTGGTTGGATTCTACCTCGTTTAATTCAACCGCATTGGTTGCTTTATGTAATTCAGAACAATAGGCTGTGTGCATCAATGCATCATTTTAAAAATTAGTTCGCGCATCAAATCTCCCTCTGTGAAACTAGAATTGCCTAAACCTTTGCTTTTCAAATCATATTCGTGCAATGTCGCTATGTTCGCACTGATTTTTCTAGGAGGATATATCTTTAAATATTGTTTATTCGTTTTTAAAATAAATGGATGCATGCCGAGTTTGCGCGCTATTTCATCGTCTGTAAGTCCATTCATAAAGTGCATGCGCATGAGTTTTGCATACATGCCGAATAAACTGGAAATAACAACAACTAATGGTCCGCTTTTCGGTTGATATTCAAAATATTTAACAATTTGAAATGCCTTTGGAACGTCTCGAATAGCGACAGCATTTACCAATTCATAAATATTAAAATCTTTTGAAATACCAATATTTTCCTCAATGTGTACTTCGTTTATCGTACTGCCTTTTTCTACGAGAATCGCTAATTTATCTAATTCACTTTGAACTTTGGAGAGATCTGTTCCAAGAAATTCAGCTAATAAAATTGCGGCTTTTTGCGTTAAGGAATAGCCCATATTTTTAGCCATTCCAACAATATATTCTGCTAATTTGTAGTCTTTTACTTTTTCAGATTTAAAGACCAATCCGTTTTTGGCTATCACTTTGGCTGCTGTCCCTCGGGCATCTAAAGTTTTGTATTTATGACAAATAACGAAAATTGTTTGTGGATTTGGGTTTTCAAAATAGGCGACAAGATCATCAAACTTACCAAATGATTGCGCTTCTCTCATGATGACAACTCTTCGCTCTGACATCGTTGGGTAAGCCTTTGCTTCGGCAATAATCTGACCAGCATCTGCATCTTTTCCGTAAAGAACAGTTAAGTTGAAGTCGCGCTCATGTTCTTCCAATGCATTTTCTAAAATGGCATCCGAAATCATATCGATGAAGTAGGCTTCTTCACCATGCAAGAGATAGATTTGTTCAAATTTCTTCTCTTTAATTTGTCTTATAATTTGCGTATGATCGAGCGCCATGGCTTATTTTTTGTGATTAGACCAAATTTCGGTCAAAGCAACTATCGTATTTACGGCCTTCTGCATGTCTTGAACGCTAACATATTCGTGACGTGAGTGTATCGCCATTTCACCCGTAAAAATATTAGGACAAGGTAAGCCCATAAAGGACAAGCGTGAACCATCCGTGCCTCCACGAATTAAATCCAATTTCGCAATCAAACCAACTTTATTCATCGCTTGCAAAGCATAATCTGTTACAAACGGAACGGTATCCAAAACTTCACGCATGTTTCGATATTGCTCCTTTATGATAAAAGCGGTGTGTAATTCAGGATAATTTGCCAATACACTGTCTAAAATCGCTTTTAAACGCGTTTCATAAGACTCTAATAAATCCGTTTTGTGGTCGCGAATGATAAAGCTGACCGTGGCTTTTTCAAGTGTTCCATCTATGGATGTTGGATGAACAAAGCCTAATCGATTTTCAGTTGTTTCTGGCGACCACGTATCTTTAGGTAATGCAGCAACGAATTCACTCGCTACTTTGATGGCATTCACCATTTTCCCTTTTGCATAGCCAGGGTGTGTGCTAATTCCAGTAATTTCTACCGAAACAGAATCCGCGGAAAAAGATTCATTTTCAATGGAACCAACTGGCCCACCATCCAAGGTATAACCGTAATCAGCATTTAATTTTTTCATATCTAAGAAATCTACGCCACGGCCAATTTCTTCGTCTGGTGTGAATAAAATACGAATATTTCCATGTGGAAGTTCAGGATTCGTCATCATTTGATAAGCATAATCCATAATAATGGCAACTCCAGCTTTGTCGTCAGCTCCTAAAAGCGTAAGGCCAGAAGCTGTAATCAAATCGTCGCCAATTTTCTCTTTTAGGTAAGGATGTCTGTCTGTTGTAATAACTTGACTTGAATCGTCTGGAAGTGTAATTGGCTTTCCGTCGTAATTTCTGTGAACAATAGGTTTTACATTTGTACCTGTAACGTCTGGCGCTGTGTCCATATGCGAACAAAAACAGATTGTAGGGACTTCATAATTCAAATTGGAAGGAATTGTCCCGAAAACATATCCATGCTCATCCATAA
>JBDNIA010000045.1:0-10978 GCA_041688525.1 Crocinitomicaceae bacterium
GATGAAGCTGACGAAATGCTGAGCATGGGATTCAAAGCAGAATTGGATGAAGTTTTGACCATGTTACCTAGTTTAGAAAATAAATGGCTGTTTTCGGCTACTATGCCTGTTGGAATCCAAGACATCGTGAAAAAGCACCTTTCTCCAGATGCACATAATATTAAAGTCAGTAAACAAAATGTTGTAAATGCTCAAATTTCACACAGTTATTTGGTTTGTGAAGACAATGAGAAATTGAATGCTCTTTTGGCTTTAATCCAGTCTGAATATAAAAAACAAGGATTAATATTTTGTAAAACAAAGGCTACCACACAAAAATTGACCAAACAATTGCTCGCTAAAAATATTTCCGCGGATTGCATACATGGTGATTTAACGCAGAAAGAGCGTGACAAAGCTATGCGTGCCTTCAAAAATGGAAATGCCCAAATTTTAGTTGCTACTGATTTAGCAGCACGGGGAATTGACGTAGACGATTTGGCCTACGTTGCTCATTATCAATTGCCGGAAAGCGACGAATATTACACACACCGAAGCGGCAGAACAGCTCGTGCCGGAAAAGATGGAATGTCTTTGGTTTTGGTGAACCCGAAAGAAATAAAACAAATCCGTTTTTATGAACGCAACTTGGGAATTACATTCACTCAAATTAGAAAAATAGGGAAGTAGCTTATTCTACTATTATTTTTTCTTTTTGTATGCCTGCGTTTGATAGAATGCTCAAAATATATGTCCCTTTAATTGCTGGAGCACCAATTTGAATTCTATTCGTGTTTGAATAATCTTCTTGGAAAACAACTTCACCCAGTAAATTGCTTAGGATAATTTTAACTTCTGGTAATATGCTTCTAAATTGAAGATGAAGATTTCCTTCAACAGGATTGGGAAAGATTGTAGCCCATTCAAACAAGATATTTTCAACAAATAAACTACCGTTCCTCCCTTCCATAAGCATTAAATTAGCTGGATTTCCTGAAAAAGCTTCTGCAGTTAAATAATAACGGTTTTCTGAAATTGTTGAAATTGCTTCCACCTGAATAGAACCGAGAACACTTACTGAATAACGATTTCGGCTCAATTGTGATAGTGGCAAAGTATTATCCCAATCTATTTCAACAATAAAAGGAGAAAAGGGAGTGTTTCCAGTCAAAACCAAACGATTCGAATAGGTATTGAAATCTGCTCCGGTAATTAGTCCTTGGACAGAAATACTATCCCGAATTGGAAGTGAGTAATTTCCTATATTTTTTGATAAAACATAAACGTAAGTTTTCTGATTCAACCAATTTTTCGAAAATAGGTAAATACTATCGTTGATAATTGTCATGGCTTCACAATCAAAATTGGTTGCGTTGGGATACGAAGAAAAATCTGTTTGACTTAAATAATTAAATCGTATCGTATCTGCAAAAACAGTGTCATTTGATGCAGACCAATAATCGAGTTGCGAAATTCTATAAATTTTCAATTCAGACCGGTTTCCTGCATTATTGCCAAAATCCCCAATATAAATGTAATCCTGATCAGCTGCAATATCTTCCCAATCTATGTTTGAGGCATTTCCTATTGTTACTTTCCTGTCGAACTGACCAGTCAAACTGTCCAATTCGAATAAAGCCGCTTCTCCTTGAGAGTCATTGTGCGTGATTAGTTTATGATTGAGAAATAAAAGGCCAGAACTTTCAGACAAAGAACTCTCCAGATCCACTATTGACTGAATTTGCTGACCAAAAAATGTCAGATAAGGTAAAAAGGCCAGCAGGACAATAATTACACTTTTTTTTACGCTCATTTAATCCAAAAATAATCATTTATTGAGAACTTTTTCACTGGTTATCAACTTTCCACGTCCAAGAACAAAAATATCTTTTTACTGTTTTAAATGCGTGTGCTTTACCATTTATTTCGCAGCTCATTCTTGGAAATCATGCAAATTAATCTAATAATTTCTCAGCTTAGCATAAATACTAGATAGCATTCAGTTACATTATCTTTCAATTAAGTATCTTTATAATCAATAAACTAAAGCCCTTTTTATGTCCATCAAAATAACAGGCTCTGGATCTTACATTCCAACCGAAGTAGTTACCAATGTAGATTTTGCCCAACATGAGTTTAAAAATCAAGATGGTTCTTCGTTCCCTTACTCGAATGACGTTGTTGCTCAAAAATTTTTAGAAATTACGGGAATCCAAGAAAGAAGATATGTAAACAATGGATTAGAAACTTCCGATATTGCAACTATAGCTGCAAAAATAGCGATTACTGATGCGGATATAGATCCTGAATCTTTGGATTACATAATATTTGCGCACAACTTTGGCAACGTTACACACAAAAAACTACAAACAGATATTTTGCCAAGTTTGGCAAGTAGAGTAAAACACGATCTCAAAATAAAAAATCCAAATTGTGTAGCTTACGATATTCTATTTGGATGTCCCGGTTGGATAGAGGGAGTAATTCAAGCACAAGCTTTTATTAAAGCTGGGATGGCAAAAAAATGTTTAGTAATTGGAGCCGAGACGCTTTCGCGCGTAGTAGATAAATTTGACCGTGACAGCATGATTTATTCCGATGGAGCTGGCGCTACAATTATAGAACAAATGGATAGTTTAGAAGACGGAATTTTAGCTCACAAAACAGCAACTTTCACTTATGAAGAGGCCTATTATTTATACTTTGGCCCCTCTTACAACAAGGAGGTAAATCAAGATGAAAGATACATAAAAATGGAGGGCAGGAAGATTTATGAATTCGCTCTCACAAATGTTCCAGCTGCAATGAAACAATGTTTGGATATTAGTGGAATTCCAATTGAAAAAATAAATAAGGTTTTGATTCATCAAGCAAATGAGAAGATGGACGAGGCTATAATTAAACGCTTTTACCAACTCTGTAATTCTGAGATTCCGAGCGGTATTATGCCCATGAGTATTCATAAACTTGGGAACTCAAGTGCTGCTACAGTCCCTACCCTTTACGATTTATTAATTCGAGGAAAAATTGAAAACCAATCCATTAAAAAAGGCGACTATTTATTATTCGCATCAGTTGGTTCTGGTATGAATATCAATGCATTTGTTTATCAGATGTAAATACACCGAGTTGATCTGAATGACAAAACTATTCTTTTCCTTTGGTTTAAGGAAAGCTGTTGGTTTGAAATGCTCGTATATTAGCAATATAAATTTTAGGGATTCCTTAAAAGGTGTTCTATCTTTTAAATTATTATCTAAATCTTTGCTTTCCTTGGAATCATCGTCCTAAATTCTTTTCGTTCTGCCTTTAAAGTTTTCAATATAATTTTAGTCATGTCACAAAATGAAGAATAAAGAGTATTTATAGTAGCACTTTATTATTTTTCATGCCGTTCGATTTATTATTTTGCAATGAAGAAGAGAAAAAATGAAATTGGTCACTACTCCCAGTTCCATTTTTTTTTGCGAAATTTAGGTTTCAAACAAATAATTATAAATGCAACACGTACCCACAAATATTGACGAATACAAAAAAGCTTACAAAGCCAGTATAGAAAATCCTGAGAAGTTTTGGGGAGAATTTGCCGAAAAAGAATTTGTTTGGCGAAAACCATGGACTAAAGTTCTTAACGGCGATTTGGAAGCGGCAAATATAAAATGGTTTGAAGGAGCGGAACTCAACATCACGGAGAACTGTATTGACCGACATTTGGCAACGAAAGGTGAGCAAACTGCTATAATTTTCGAAGCGAACGACCCAAACGAAAAAGCGTTATATATATCGTACAATGAATTGGCGAAAAATGTAAATAAAACAGCGAATATGCTCAAAAGTATAGGCGCAAGAAAAGGTGATCGCATTTGTTTATACATGCCGATGGTGCCCGAATTAGCCTATGCTGTTCAGGCTTGTGCAAGAATAGGTGCTGTTCACTCCGTTGTTTTTGCAGGATTCAGCTCTAAAAGTTTGAGCAACAGAATCAACGACGCTACTTGTAACATTCTTCTAACTGCCGATGCTGGATTCAGAGGGAATAAAACAACTCCTCTAAAATCTATCGCTGACGAAGCTTTGGAAAGTTGCCCGACGATAAAAAAAGTTGTCGTATTAAACCGAACAAACACTGCCGTTGAAATGACTGCCGGAAGAGATCTTTGGTGGCACAATGAATTTCCGAAAGCAAGCGATGTTTGCAAAGCTGAAACCGTGAGCGCAGAGGATATGCTGTTCATTTTATACACTTCAGGAAGCACAGGACAACCCAAAGGAATGGTTCATACCTGCGGCGGATACATGGTTTATGTAAATTACAGTTTTCTTTCAGTTTTTCAATACAAAGAAGGCGACGTATATTGGTGCACAGCGGATATCGGATGGATTACTGGTCATAGTTACATCTTATACGGACCCCTTAGCGCTGGTGCAACAACATTAATGTTTGAGGGTATCCCGAATTATCCAGATGCTGGTCGATTCTGGGAAGTCGTTGATAAATACAACGTAAATATTTTTTATACTGCTCCTACCGCTATTCGTTCTTTAGAAAAATGCGATCTTGAATTAGTTAAAAAACACGATTTAAGCTCGTTAAGAGTTCTCGGAACCGTCGGCGAACCAATTAACCAAGAAGCTTGGGATTGGTATGATAAAGAAATTGGAAAGTATAATTGTCCGATTGTAGATACATGGTGGCAAACTGAAACTGGTGGAATTATGATTTCACCATTAGCTGGAATAACAAAAACTATCCCAACTTTTGCAACGCTCCCATTGCCGGGAATTCAACCTTGTTTGCGCGATGAAATGGGAAGAGAAGTTACAGGAAAAGGAGAAGGTCGTTTGTTTATTAAATTCCCTTGGCCAAGTATGGCAAGAACGATTTACGGAGATCACCAACGTTATATGGATACATATTTCAGCACGCACAGAGGAAACTATTTTACAGGCGACGGAGCTAAACGTGATGCCGACGGAAATTACCGAATTACAGGCCGAGTAGATGACGTCGTGATTGTTAGTGGTCACAATTTGGGAACTGCAGAAATTGAAAATGCCATCGATGAACATCCAATGATTACCGAAGCGGCTGTAGTTGGTTATCCCCACGATTTGAAAGGAAATAGTATTTACGCTTTTGTAACTCTAAAAGATATCTCTTTAGCAAACGACGAGGCCCTATTAAATAATTTAAGAAAAGAAGTTTTAGATCTTGTTTCCAAAATCATCGGTCCGATTGCAAAACCAGAAAAAATTCAATTTACAACTGGTTTACCAAAAACGCGTAGTGGTAAAATCATGCGCAGAATTCTTCGAAAAATCGCTTCTAACGAATTAGATTCTCTCGGCGATATTTCGACCTTGCTGAATCCAGAATGCGTGGAAGAAATTGTCGCAAAGAGATTGTAAATAAAAATCACTTATCTTTTAGGACAAAAAAATTTGACGCTAATAATCGATCTAGTAATAAGATTATCGCCTCCCTCTATCCTCCGCGATTAGAGAGAGGCCATTAATGGAAATATTGTATTTCTCTATTAATCCAAACTCTTTGAAAACCAAAACCGATTCCCTTCCAAATCCGGCTAGGATTTCTTATCTTGTGAGATATGATAAAAATTACCCTTTTCTTTTTACTTCTATTATCTGTTTTCTCTTCTTGTCAAATCAGCCCTGTCGAGATCGAAAAATCTAATACTTTTGATTTTGAAATTAAAAACCTGAGTGATACTGAATACCCAGACAATCCAGATATTGGTTTTCGGGCGAAGGATTACAAAAATGACTGGTTTACAAACGGGGAAATAAAAGTTCATAAAGAAAATAGCAAATATTTAAATTTTCAGTTCTTGACAAAGGAAAAAGGGACAATTGAAATCACTAATTTAGATATTTCAGAATTCATTCCTACCATTCCTAAACGACTCAAGAAAGATTACTATTTAAGTTACATCGCCTGTATAAATCAGGAGTGGAATAGAAATCAAGTGAAATTTTTAGGAAAAGAATTTATCGCTACAAATAAAAATATTGTCCGCGTCGATCTGGCGAGAAACTGTTTGAATGCTTATTTATGGGAAATTATTCTTTACGTGAAGGAAGGAGAAAAAATCGTTCCTTATGCGCACGGTTGGTTCGATTTTCCAAATAATTTGTATGCAACATTGTTTGAAAATAAAAACAATGTTGCCTATGCTTCATTCAAAAAAGGATTGGAACATTGGAAGGACCCTGAAAACTATACTTTGAAGTTGAACTTGTTACGCAGCATAATTTCACCAATTCCTGTTTCATTTTCAGACAGTAGTTCAACAATGTATCCTCTTGAAGGCGCACGCAAAAAAAAATTCAAGGAAATAATTTATCCTAAAAAGTTTGCAACCATGAAAGACCTGCAAACAGACTCTTCACTTTTTGCCACTTTTAGTCCTCCCGGATTTTACAACAAAAAAGATCCTCGAAAAACAGAGCTCGGTAGAATTTACAATTTAAAAAATCTTGAAGTTAACCGCACTAAAAATCCGAATATTTCCAAAGAAACGAAAGAAATTCAACTTACCTTTTTAGACAAAAAAGAAGAGCGCCAGACCAAATTAGTTATTGGTGGGCTCAACTTTAAAGACTTTCCAGTTCTGCACTCTTCGAAAGCAAACGATGGATGGAAAAACTCCATGGGATTTGGCAATCACACCTTCTACGAAACCTACACGGAACACAACGAAACCAAAGCTGAATTAAACCCATATTACGCCTTTTTCACAGATGGAGAGAACAAATGGCTCGACAGTCATAAAATAGGTGTTGACGGGCCTATTTTTTATTTTTCTGACGAATCCCGTAAAAGGCTGCACATGTGGTTACTTTCTTTTGAGCGACATGCATTCGTTGGGCATTATGTGCTTCTCCTATAAACGAGAATAGTTGCGAATTACAAGTTGAACGGCTTCTTTGAAGCATTCTGTAAGTTGGAACTAAAAAAAACGTGCAATAAAAAAACCGCCCTATTCTCATTTTATATTAAGAATAGGACGGATTCTTGGTTATTCGACTAATCTTATTTTATTCTTTTGGTATTATTTCCAGCCGCCACCAAGTGCGCGGTACATATCGACCATGGCATTCATTTGTTGTTTTTTCGTGTCAACTAATTCAAATCTTGACTCCAAAGCATCACGTTGCGTCAATAAAACTTCCATGTAATCTGCTCTTGCGAACTTGAACAAATCATTCGAAATCTGAACTGATTGCATCAATGCATCTACTTGTTTGGATTTCAAATCGTAGCTTTTTTCCAAATTGCTGATGTTCGACAATTGATTTGAAACCTCAATAAACGCCGTTAAAATCGTTCGCTGATAATTGTAAACCGCTTGTGTTTGCTTCGCGTTTGCATTGAAATACATCGCTTTGATTTCATTTCTGTTTATCACTGGTCCGACGATATCGCCCAACATAGAGAACAACAAAGACTCCGGTGCTTTCACTAAAAAAGCCGGATTAAACGCCTGTAAACCAATTCCTGCAGACAAATTCAAAGAGGGATAGAAGTTTGCTCGAGCAACTTTAACATCCAATTTCGTTGCTGCCAACTCATTCTCTGCTTGCCGAATGTCTGGTCTGTTTTCAAATAACTGCGAAGGAATACCCATTTGGAGAACCTTTGGAATTAGCGTATTGAAATCAGCATTACTACGTTGCACAGGTTGAGGGAAACGTCCAACCAAGAAATTAATTCGGTTTTCCGCTACAACTATGCTCTGTTGAATGGCATATTGCATACTTCTCGTATGATAGACCTGCGCTTCAAATCGACGCACAGCTAATTCAGTCACACGTGTTGCCTCTTTTTGTAATTTCACTATTTCAAACGCATTATTTTGAATTTCAATATTCTGCGTCAAAATTGCAAGTTGATTGTCCAAAGCCAGTAATTCATAATATGAATTTGCAATCTCTGAGATCAGGTGTGTTACCATGAAGTTTTTACCTTCCACACTTGCCAAATATCTTGAAACAGCTGATTTTTTTGAATTTCTCAATTTTCGCCAAATATCGACTTCCCAGTTCGCATAAGCTCCAAGCCGAATATCCGGAACAGGATCTGGCATTGCTCTTCCCGGTTTTATTTCTGTAGTCGCTTCACTTGCTCCTTGACTCGTATAGCGTCCAACTTTGTCAACTCCTGCTCCTCCACCAACATTCAAAAACGGCAAATATGCTCCTTTTCGGGCCATTATTTCGTTGTTAGAAATATTAATTTCTTGCAGTATAATATTCAACTCTTGGTTGTTGTTCAAAGAAGAATCTATCAAAGCACCCAAATAAGGATCTGAAAAAAATTCTTTCCATTTTTGCTTTCCAGAATTCACAGTATCCTGCGAGTTGCTGTAACTCGCAGGAACTGATTTATTTTCTTGTTTAGAGAGAATATTTAAATTTTTACAAGCTGATAAAAACAGCATTGCACAAACTGTTCCGACTATTAGGTAATTTCTATTTCTCATTGTCTTCAGTTTCAGGGTTTATAGGAAATGAATCTATTGCGTGAACGAAGTCTTCAGATAAAGGATTATCATCCTCATCTTTAATTAATTGTCTACCATGAGCTAGACTTCCAAAAATATAATACAATCCAGGAACAACGATTACTCCGAAAATAGTTCCGAATAACATTCCTCCAAGAGCACAAGCACCAATTGTTCTGTTTCCTATCGCGCCTGCTCCGTGTGAGAGGATTAATGGTATTAATCCTGCCATGAAGGCAAACGATGTCATCAAGATTGGACGGAAACGAACTTTCGCTCCTTCAATTGCTGCATCAATTACCGACATACCTTCTCTTTGTTTTTGCATGGCAAATTCGACGATCAAAACCGCGTTTTTACCGAGCAAGCCGACGAGCATGACGAGACCAACTTGCGCATAAATATCGTTTGCCAATCCGAACATTTTCAACAATAAAAATGCCCCGAAAATTCCTACTGGCAAAGACATAATAACTGACAGTGGAATAATAAAACTCTCGTATTGAGCTGCAAGAACGAAGTAAACAAAAATCAATACAATGATGAAAATGTAGATCGCTTCGTTTCCACGTAAAGTTTCATCTTTTGAAAGTGCTGCCCAGTCAATATCAAATCCATTTGGCAATGTTTTAGCGGCAACATCTTGTATGACTTTAATCGCTTCACCAGAGCTGTATCCTTTTGAAGGAGCACCTCTGATTGCAGCCGTATTATACATGTTATAACGATTGATTTCATTGGCACCCTGTGTTTTCTTCAGTTTCATGAAGGCTGAAAAAGGAACCATTTCATCCCGGTTATTTTTTACATATAATTTCAAAACATCCGTTGGTAATTTTCTGTATTCTGGTCCAGCCTGCACAAAAACTTTAAAGAAACGTTGGTATTTGATGAAACCAAGTTCATAGGTACTACCAACGAAAATTGATAATGTATTCATCGCATTTCCAATGCTCACACCTTTTTGCATGGCAAGTTGGTTATCGAATTCAATTTCATATTGCGGGTAATTGGCGCTAAAGAAGGTAAACAAACCCGTCAACTCTTTTCGTTTCTCCAATTCCTTCATGAAATCATTTTTGACGCGCTCCAATTGGTTGTAATCACCTGAGTTGGTTTTATCCAACAATTGCAAAGCAAAACCACCAGCTGCGCCATAACCAGGAACGGCTGGCGGATCGAAAAACTCAATTGTAGCTCCTGGAATTCCACTCGCTTTTTCCTCTAATTCATAAATGATTTCTTCGACAGTATGCTTTCTTTTATCCCACGGTTTCAAGTTAATCAAACAAGTACCCGCATTCGATCCACGTCCTTCAGTAAGAACTTCGTAACCAGCAATGGAAGAAACAGATTGAACTCCTTCTACTTTTTCGATAATTCCTTGCAGGTCTCTTGAAATATCATTTGTTCTTTCCAAAGTTGATCCCGGAGGAGTTTGAACAATGGCGTAAATCATACCTTGGTCTTCACTTGGAATGAAACCGGAAGGCAATACATTTGAGACGCCAACAATTCCAATACCAAAGGCTATCAAAATTCCAAAAGTGATGACTTTTCTGTTTACGATTAATCGCAATAAACCTACATAACGACCTGTCAATTTTTCGAACAATCTGTTGAAACTATCTAAGAATCGATTCATCCAAGTTTTCTTTCTTGGTTTACCGTGATTGTTTTTCAAAATCATGGCACAGAGGACTGGCGTTAAAGTCAAAGCGACAAATCCGGAGATTACAATTGCAGTTGCCATTGTAATTGCAAACTGTCGGTAGAAAACGCCCACCGGTCCAGACATAAAGGCAACGGGAACAAAAACTGCAGTCATCAATAACGTAATTGCGATAACGGCGCCACTAATTTCACCGATTACCTTCCGGACAGCATTATAGGGTGATAAATTCTCTTCCTCCATCTTGGCGTGGACAGCCTCAACGACGACAATTGCATCATCGACGACAATACCAATAGCCAATACAAGGGCGAATAGCGTAATCATATTAATGGTCAACCCAAAGAGTTGCATAAACATAAAAGCACCAATCAAAGAGACAGGAACGGCAATAGTCGGAATTAGCGTAGAGCGCCAATCGCCCAAGAAAATAAAGACCACCAAAGCCACCAGAATAAAAGCATCACGCAAAGTATGAAGTACGTTTTCCGTTGATGCATTCAGGAAATTCGAAACGTCATAACTAATTTCGTAGTCCATTCCGGGAGGAAAGGTTTTCTTTAATTCATCTAATTTTGCTTTTACATCGGCGATAACGTCACTTGCGTTACTTCCGTAGGTTTGTTTCAATACAATGGCAGCGGATGGATTCCCATCTATGTTGGAATAAATATCGTAATATTCACTTCCCAAATCTACGCGTGCAATGTCTTTTAAATGCAACATTTCCCCATCGGGATTTGCGCGCACAATTACATCCTCATATTGTTTGGCGTCATTATATCGATCAGAATAAGCCAAA
>JBDNIA010000345.1:0-3903 GCA_041688525.1 Crocinitomicaceae bacterium
AATTTGAATTGGAACCTGTTTCTATAAAATACAAGGACATTACTTTTTTCCGCATAGATTCACCTTATGCATCTTTGTTTTTCAAATATGCTGAACTACCAGAGCTTAAAGCAGAAAAAAACTCGAAATCCAAGAAAGTGAAATCCGAAAAGAAAGTAGCCAAAAGTGAAATGACGGATAAACAATTAGACAAAAAGGTAAAAAAGAAAAAAGAGCCAGTTGTCGAAAAATCTAAGAAAGTGAAAAACGACAAAAAATCTAAAAAGAAGAAATACGAAAAACCAAAAAACGTTCAACGTTTGACTTTAGTTGTCTGATTTAACCGCAAATAGTGCAAAGAATGCAAAATAGAGTAGCCAAAGAATATTTTCTTGATAAGTACGAGCGTTTGATTGTCTGAATTCGAATTACTTTGACACTTCAGCCAAGAGCTAATTTTTACCAAAGCGCAGCGATCCAACAACCAGTTTAAGCCAACAAAGTCTTCATCGAAACTCTTTCGCGAATCACGCCATTCAATTCTGAAATCTTTACACGAATTTGTTGCATCGTATCAATGTCGCGAACGGTAACGGTGTCGTCTTCTAAAGTTTGATGATCGACCATTACACAATACGGTGTTCCAATCGCGTCTTGACGTCTGTAACGTTTTCCTGGAGAATCTTTTTCGTCGTATTGGCAGTTGTAATCGTATTTCAATTCGTCGATAATTGCTCTAGCTTTCTCTGGCAAACCATCTTTTCTCGTCAACGGCATAACCGCAACTTTATATGGAGCTAAAGCTGCAGGCAATTTCAAGACTGTTCTATCGGAACCATCTGCTAGAACTTCTTTTTTCAAGGAAGCACTCAAAATAGCTAAAAACATTCTATCCAAACCAATCGATGTTTCAATCACATAAGGAACATAATTTTGATTGAGTTCTGGATCGAAATATTGCAATTTTTTCCCAGAATATCTCTCATGTTGTTTCAAGTCGAAATTTGTTCTGGAGTGAACACCTTCTAATTCTTTGAAACCCATTGGGAAATTAAATTCGATATCTGCTGCTGCATTTGCGTAGTGCGCCAATTTGATATGGCCGTGGAAACGATAATTTTCATCACCTAAACCAAGTGCTTTATGCCATTTCAAACGGTAATCTTTCCAGTATTCATACCATTTCATTTCTTCACCCGGTCGAACGAAGAATTGCATCTCCATTTGTTCGAATTCACGCATGCGGAAAATGAACTGACGAGCAATAATTTCATTTCGAAAAGCTTTACCAATTTGGGCAATTCCAAACGGTATTTTCATTCGCCCCGATTTTTGAACGTTCAAGAAATTAACAAAAATTCCTTGTGCCGTTTCTGGTCGAAGATAAATTGTTGAAGCATCTCCAGCAACAGAACCCATTTCAGTAGAGAACATCAAATTGAATTGACGAACTTCCGTCCAGTTTTTAGTTCCTGAAACAGGACAAGCGATTTCTAAATCTTCAATTAATGTTTTTACACCTTCCAAATCGTTGTTGCCCAACGTTTCTCGCATTCGATCTTCGATTTCAGTAATCTTAGTTGCGTTGCGCAATACATTTGGGTTCGTCGCACGAAATTCTGCTTCGTTAAAGTCATTTCCAAAACGTTTATGCCCTTTTGCTACTTCTTTATCAATTTTCTGACGGATTTTCTCGATATGTTCTTCGATTAAAACGTCAGCTCTGTATCTTTTTTTAGAATCTTTATTGTCAATCAATGGATCATTGAAAGCGTCAACGTGGCCAGAAGCTTTCCAAGTCGTAGGATGCATGAAAATAGCAGAATCCAAACCAACGATATTCTCGTTCATTTGTACCATAGAAGTCCACCAGTAATTTTTGATGTTGTTTTTCAATTCAGCACCCAACTGACCATAGTCGTATGTTGCAGCCAATCCGTCGTAAATTTCAGAAGATGGGAAAACAAATCCATACTCCTTCGCGTGCGAAATAACTTCTTTCAAAAAATCATCCTTCTGTTCCATGCCGCAAAGGTAATTTTAAAAAGTGAAATAGGAACATGGCGTATGGAATATGGATCGCTCGCTTTGCTCGCTGCTGGATTTTGTTTGAAGAATCAATTAAATTTAGTTTCTATCAGCTTAATTACAAATTATTAGTTCCGCTTTCTTTAGCCATTTTTTCTTTTCGAATAACTTCTTTTTTAGCAGCTTCTCTTTTCGTTGGATCTTTGACATCTTCTTTTTCTAATTCTGCCACTTTTTTCTCAGCTTCAGCTCCTTTAAAAATTTCTTCTTTGGTTACTCCGTTTTCAGTTGTAATAATCGTCAATTTTTTCACCCCGTTTTCCTCAGTCGTTTTCACTTCTTTCTGAATCTCTTTTTTTTCGGTGTTTTCGCTTTTCACGACTTCTTTTTCTTTCTCAACTTTTTTGTCTTGCGCCATAGCGCTCGTTCCAAGTATAGTTGCGAAAAGAAATAAGGCTAACTTTTTCTTAATCATCAGTTTTTTTTAAACAAGTTTACTGTAAATTAAAGAATTGCCCAAAAGTTTTTTATTTTTTTAGCTGTACCTCTTTAAACGATTTGTTTATATTGTCAATGTAATTCAGAATTTTTTCTTTTCCAAAGCCTGAATCACTTGAAGATGTGTATACTGGCGGCAAAGCATCCCAGTATTTCAGCATCTCTTTTTTGTATTTTGCCAAATTCTTTTGAAGAGAGGTACTAGACAATTTATCAATTTTAGTAAAAACCATGGAGAAAGGTATTCCCTTCTCCCCGCACCAATTCATGAATTCAATATCGATGTTTTGAGGCTCTAATCGACTGTCGATGAGAACAAAAAGATTCATCAGTTGCTCGCTTTTTGTCAAATAGTCAACAATAAATTTTTCCCAACTCGCCCTAGCTGTTTTTGAAGCTTTGGCATAACCATAACCTGGTAAATCAACTACATACCATTCGTTATTTATGATAAAGTGATTGATTAACTGAGTTTTACCAGGTCTACCTGAGGTTTTAGCCAGCTTTTTATTTCCGGTTAACATGTTGATCAGCGAGGATTTTCCAACATTTGATCGTCCAATAAAAGCATATTCCGCTTTGCCGTCATTTGGACATTTGGAGAAGTCAGAATTGGAAATTACGAAAGTTGCTTCTTTGATAATCATTACTAGATATTTTGGGCAAAGTTACGAAACGCAGAATAAAAGGAGTAAAGCTTTTCAACAATTCAACAATTCAACAATTTGAGAGGACATTCCTTTTCTTTTTGATTAAAAAATTGTAATATTTGTAAAATCAAAAATCAGCCATATGAAATTAGTATATATAATTTTTGCTACTTCACTTATTCTTGTCTCTTGTGGACAAAACGGAAAACAAGTAGCCCAAGATAATGAAGTAAATACGTCGAAGGAAAAAGTAGTTGCAAACAAGCAATTAACCTTTGAAATTGAAGGCATGGTTTGCGTCATGGGTTGTGGAGGAAGTATCAAATCAAAATTGGCAGAAACGAACGCGGTAGAAAAATGTGAATTCGATTTCGAAGAAGGCCGCGAGATGAATAAAGTAACGGTTTCTTTTGACAAATACAAAACAACGCCAGAGGATATTATTAAGATTGTTACAGAAATGAACGATGGCCAATTTAAAGTTGGTGCTCGTGAATCGGGAGATGTTTCAATTAACATTAAAACAACCATTCAAGATCTTCCGGTGACTTCAGAAGAAGTAAAAACGAGAGGACACATTTAGTCTATAACTAGTCTATAACAATTTTGTAATCGGATTTGTCCGCATTTTTTTAATGAAGTTATATCATAGAATTCTTGGCGAAGGTCGACCGATAGTCGTTTTACATGGACTCTTTGGTTATTCAGACAATTGGCAAACACACGCAAAAAAACTTTCAGAATATTA
>JBDNIA010000346.1:0-1616 GCA_041688525.1 Crocinitomicaceae bacterium
ATGGAAGATTTGGCTGGAACACTTTTTGATAGTTTGCGCAATAAAATCATGACTTTACCAGATAACGTTACGGTATATCCTGGTCATGGAGCAGGATCTGCATGTGGAAAAAGCATGAGCAAAGAAACGATTGGTTTATTGGGTGAGCAAAAACAAACAAATTATGCGCTTCGCCCAAACATGACGAAAGAAGAGTTTGTCAAGGAATTGACCGATGGCTTAGCTTCTCCTCCAGCTTATTTTCCTTTAAATGTTCAAATGAACAAAGAAGGCTACACTTCAATTGAAAATGTAATTAAACTGGGGAATAATCCGTTATCTCCAGAAGCATTAGAAGTGTTAATTCAAACGAAAGGTTCGGTTTTACTAGATGTGCGGCATCAAAGCGAATTTTCTAAGTCTCACATTCCAGGGAGTTTATTCATTGGTTTGGATGGTCAATTTGCGCCTTGGGTTGGAGCAATAATTGCGGATACTAAAACACCAATAGTTTTGGTTGTTGATCAAGAGCGATTGGAAGAGGCGATTACTCGTTTGAGTCGTGTGGGTTTTGACAATATCAAAGGATATTTGAAAGGTGGTATTCCTGCATGGGCCGAAAGTGGTCGAAATTTAGACGATATAAATTCAATTTCAGCCGAAGAGCTTGAAAAAAAACTAAACACAACTAAATTACCTCTATTTGATGTTCGCAAGGAAGGAGAATTCTTATCTGCGCATATTGTTGGAGCCAATTACACTCCACTTGATGAACTAAAGAAGTATTTGGATGAATTTCCAGAGGAAGATACATTTTATTTACACTGCGCTGGAGGATATCGGTCAGTTATAGCCTTATCAATTTTGAAAGCGAATGGTATTCAAAACGGTGTTGATATTCTTGGTGGATTTGGTGCTTTGAAAACAACAAAACTAACTATTGATAAGAATTCTTGTGCAAGTACTCTTCGCTAAAGATGACTTTTAAGCCATATTTTAGCTTGAGTGCTGTTGGCGAATAGTTTAATGGGGAATTTACTTTTAGAAAACCGGAGTGTGTATTTAGATTTTAAACGCATCCAGCCAGAAGGTGCGACAATCGCAAGAGCTTTATAAATTTTTGAGTATTCTCTTTCAATATAGAGAATGTAATCTTTATTAAAGCTTGAAATATATTGACTTTCAATGATCCCGCAAACTGAAGTCCCTTTTGTGATTGATTTTAAATGAACGTAATTTTCGTCCATTTCCCTTAAAGAGACATTTCCTTTTTTCACTTTGGATACTAAAACACCCTCAGAATCTACGAATAATGTTGCCATTCCATCTTCAACGTCCATTGAGCTTGTTGTTTTAGTAACAATTAAATTTTCCACTAAACCAAATCTACAAATTGGAGTTGGAATAGCCGAAGAAAATTTATAAACAAATTAATAAGATAATATTTGGTTAATATTATATTCCTTTATCTAGGGACATGAACCCTTATAATAATGTTAAATGCATATCGTGAACTTTACCAGTAGAACGTAACTAGCTTACGTTCACCGACACGAACTTTGTATAAAATTAGTAATATGAAGTTAGTAGAATTTTTCAATACTTATCCGAATGAAGCTGAGTGTAAAGCTAAATTC
>JBDNIA010000347.1:0-9635 GCA_041688525.1 Crocinitomicaceae bacterium
AAAAATAAAAGATAAGATTGAACGGTATCACCAGAATAAAACCTAATCTATCTCTACACTTGTATTAAGGTTTGTATAATGCGTAAGATACTATATTTCATATTTGTCATACTTATTCTTTTCTCTTGTAATGCAGGACGAAAGAAACCTATAACGTCGGAAAACATTGCAGACTGTGATGGTGCGCTTCCTATATTTCAGTCTGGCAGGTCTTTAACTGAACTGCCAGGAACATCAGGTATTAAAGATGAATTTAAAGAATATGCTGCCTTAAAAAATTTAGAAATAGGTAACTCAGTTTGGTTTTCTTTCATTGCAGAATATGACGGAAAATTTAACTTGAAAGCCGAAACAGAAACTGGAGATTTAAATTTAGTAGTTTTTCAAACAGACGGCAATGATATTTGTGGTGATATTGAAAGCGGTCGCGCAGAGATAAAACGTATGCTTGTAAGAGAAACTTCCTCGATTGTTTGGTTAGTCGATAGGGATATTAAAAATGGCCTTCGCTCTTTAAATATGGCGAAAGGAAACAAAATTCATTTTGTCATTTTTACAGGAAAAACAAAAAAAACTAGTATCAATATGGAGGTTGAATTAGTTCCGAATGATGTTGAACAAATCACCAAACCTAGCGACAACAAAGGACTTATTATTGATTTAACAGAAGATATTCCTGGAAACATCACAACTATTGAACTTCGCGATATAGAAACAGGAGACCCGGTCGTTGCCAACATATATTTGTCTGGACTTAAGGGAATCGAAATCCGTGAGAAGGCTAGCGATTTACTTTTTCAACCGGAAAAAAGTGGATTAATGTCTATAGCTTGCAGTGTTGAGGGCTATTTCTTTGTTGATAGGTTGGAGGAAGTTTCACCAACTCAAGAAAAAAAAATAGAGATAAGATTACAACAATTAAAAAAAGGAAAATCTTTGCAGCTTGAGGAAATTCAATTTAAACCAAGTACCTCAACTTTTTTAACAAGTGCTGAACCCGTTTTATTGCGCTTAAAAGAATTTATGGGGCTCAATGCGAAAGTTAAAATTGAAATCCAGGGTCATGTATACGAACCGAATTCAACGACACTTGCAGGGCAAAAAATGTCCGAAGCTCGAGCTAAGCGCGTAATGCTTTATTTAATTAATAGCGGTATAAATAAAAAGCGTATGACAGCTGTTGGCTACGGAGCTGACCGTCCAGTTTACCCCAATCCAACAAGCAGAGGGCAAGAACAAGCCAATCGCCGAGTTGAAATAATCATTCTATAAATAAATTTGCTACAAGACTATACAACTATTCCACAGACAATAGCTGCATTTTCAAATAGACAAGTTTCTATTTATATGGTCATTATATCTTTCTCCTTAAGCTCAAGAAGATCGTCAATTAATTTGACAAAAGTATTCGTAATATTTTGAATTTCGCTCTCCGCGTCTTTAGCTAAATCCTCAGAAAGACCTTCATTTTTAAGATCTTTTACCATATCTAGGGCATCTTTACGATGATTTCGAATAGCTACCTTCATATTTTCGCATTCAGATTTAGCTTTTTTTACTAAGTCGCGTCGACGCTCCTCCGTCAATGCTGGAACGTTTATTATCAGTATTTCCCCATTACTTTGAGGCGCAAAACCCAAATTAGAATTGATAATCCCTTTTGCAATTTCATCAAGCATCGTTTTTTCAAAGGGTTGAACAGTTATGGTTCTTGCATCCATTGTATTTGAAGTTGCAATTTGCTGAAGAGGAGTTGGTATTCCATAATAGTCAACCATAACACCAGTTAACATTCCAGGTGAAGCCTTACCTGCTCTAATTTTTGTTAAGTCCATTTCCAATCGCTCCATAGATTTACTATTCGACTCTTTGAACTCATCATAAATCATTTGTAATTCTTCCATCATATCAAATTTTCAAATTCAACCATTAATTGCGCACTATCGTACCAATTTGTTCGCCGTCCATTAACTTCTTCAATTTTCCTGGTGTATCCATATCGAATACTATAATAGGCAAGTCATTTTCCTTACAAAGCGTAAACGCAGTCATGTCCATTATTTTCAACCCTTTGCTGTACGCATCATCAAAACTGATCATATCATATTTTGTTGCCGTTGGATCTTTTAATGGATCTGCCGTATAGATCCCATCTACCCGTGTACCTTTCAAAATAACATCTGCATCTATCTCTATTGCTCTTAAAGACGCTGCAGAATCCGTCGTGAAATAAGGATTACCCGTCCCTGCGCCAAAAATAACCACTCGCCCTTTTTCAAGATGGCGCATAGCGCGACGACGCACAAAAGGCTCAGCAATCTCTTTCATCTCAATAGCAGACTGAAGTCTCGTATTGACTCCTGCAGACTCAAGTGCTGCTTGCAAAGCCATTGCATTTATCATGGTTGCCAGCATCCCCATATAATCACCATGGGTACGATCCATTCCTCCTTCTTCCGCCTGAACACCTCTAAAAATATTACCGCCGCCAATGACAATGGCAATTTCGACACCCAACTGATGGATTTCCTTAATTTGTTGGGCATACGAACTTAATCTTTCGTTATCGATTCCAAACTGCTTATTCCCCATTAAGGATTCACCGCTTAGTTTGAGTAATATTCTCTTGTATTTCATGTTTTGACAGAGCTATTTGAAGAATGCCAAAGATAAGAAAATTGAACACACTCTTTTCATTCCAAAATGAGATTCCGTTGGTTTTTTTTATTGGATTCATTTTATATTCGCGCAAAAAGCTAAAATGAAATTAAAATAATTTGATCGAAGTCTAAGCTGCACTGTCCTTAGCGTAAGTATGGAATAAAAAAGACCGTTCATCACAAGGACGAACGGTCTTTTGAAAATAATTTATTTATCAGCTTAAAGAGATTCTTCTGAAGTCAGTTACAGTCAATCCTGCTTCTGTACTTGTTAAGAATTGCTCTACTGTCATTTTATTGTCACGAACAAAATCTTGGCTCATCAAGGTATTTTCTTTAAAAAATTTACCTAGACGACCTTGAGCGATTTTGTCAGCCATTTCTGCTGGTTTACCCTCTTGGATAGCTAATTCTTTACCAATTTCCAGTTCACGCTCGATAGTTCTAGCGTCAACACCGTCCTTATTTAGAGCGATTGGGTTCATCGCTGCCACTTGCATTGCAACTTGTTTTCCTGCATCTTCAGCAGCACTTGAATCAAGATTCAAAGCTACGATAGTTGCCAATTGATTTCCTGGATGATTGTAAACGACAACCTTTGCTGCATTTACTACTTCATAACCTGACAAATCTAATTTCTCTCCGATTACACCAATTTGCTCAGTGATTTTTTCATCAACAGACAATTTATCATTGTACGGTAGTGCTTTCAACTCTTCGACAGTAGCTGGCATTTTTGCCAAAGCAACTTTCAAAAGAGAGTCAACAAAATTACGGAAAGTATCGTTCTTCGCAACGAAGTCTGTCTCACAGTTCAGTTTCAAAGCAACGCCAGTTTTACCGCCATTCGTTACTTCTGCAAAGATAACACCTTCTTTAGCGTCATTTTCACCTCTTTTCGCTGCAATTTTTTGTCCTTTTTTACGCAGTACGTCAACAGCTGCTTCAAAATCTCCGTCAGCCTCAACCAACGCATTTTTACAGTCCATCATTCCTGCACCAGTTTGCTGGCGCAATTTATTTACATCAGATGCTGTGATTGCCATAGCTCTTCTTATTTCTTTCGTTAATTATTCTTCTGTCGTTTCTTCTTTGTCAACTGCCTTCGCTTCTTCTGGAGCATCTTCTGCTACTGGAGTAGTTTCTTCTACTGGAATAACTTCTGCTACTGGTGTTGCTGCTTTTGGAGCGACAACTTCTACTGCTTCCGTAGTTTTCCCTTTACGAGCACGCGTTGTCTTCACTGCTTTTGGAGCATCTTCAGCATCTTCAGCATCTTTATCAGAGGCACCTCCTGCTTTTCTCTCTTCTAGACCTTCTTTGATAGATTCACAAATTGAATCAAGAATTATAGAAATAGATTTTGTTGCATCGTCATTCGCAGGGATAGGAAAATCAACTTGACGTGGGTCAGAGTTGGTATCTACCATTGCAAAAACTGGAATATTTAAGCGTTTTGCTTCGTTCAAAGCAATATGTTCTTTTACGATATCAACTAGGAATACAGCCGCTGGCTGACGCGTCATATCAGCAATTGATCCAAAGTTTTTCTCTAATTTTTCTCTTTGACGAGTTTTAAACAAACGTTCTCTTTTGTTCAATGTTTCCCATGTTCCATCCGTTTGCATTTTGTCGATTGACGACATTTTACGAATGGACTTACGCGTTGTTTGAAAGTTTGTCAACATCCCACCTGACCATCTTTCAGTCACGAATGGCATGTTTAATTCCTTTACTCTTTCTGCTACTAAATCTTTAGCTTGTTTTTTAGTTGCAACGAAAAGAATTTTCTTTCCAGATTTGGCGATTTGTTTCATTGCCGCACTAGCTGTTTCTAAGTGCGCGATTGTCTTATTTAAATCAATGATATGGATACCTTTTTTTTCTTCAAAGATATAGGGCGCCATTGCCGGATTCCATTTTCTTTTCAAGTGACCGAAATGGACACCTGCTTCTAATAACTTTTCAAATGATACTTTTGACATTTTTTTCTTTTTAAAATTGTTTACGTTCCCTGTCTGCACTGTCTCTTCAACAGGCAGGCGTTAGTAAATTCAATCGCGAAGGGTCAGTAAAACTGAGAGTACTCCGGACTTGGATACTAAACAACCGCCAAAATAACGGGTGATTAACGTTTTGAGAATTGGAATTTTTTACGTGCTTTCGGCTGACCTGGTTTCTTACGTTCAACCATTCTTGGGTCACGCGTCATCAAACCTTCTGCTTTCAACAATGGTTTATTCTCTTCTGACACTTTCACAAGTGCACGAGAAATACCCAATCGAATTGCTTCAGCTTGTCCATTAATTCCTCCTCCAACTACATTTACAGTTACATCGTATTGACCAACCGTATCCGTTAATTGAAATGGTTGATTAATTTTCGCCTGTAAAACAGAAATTGGAAACATTACTGTATAGTCCTTTTTATTTACAGTCACAACGCCTTTACCTTTTTTCATGTAAACGCGCGCTACTGAAGTTTTTCTTCTTCCTAGTGTGTTGATTATTTCCATCTTAATTGAATGTATTTAGGTCAAGTACAGATGGTTTCTGAGCTTCTTGTTTGTGCTCAGTACCTGTATATACCTTAAGGTTTCTAAATAGTTCTCTACCTAAAGTGTTTTTAGGTAGCATCCCTTTCACCGCTTTTTCAATTAAACGTGTAGGATGTTTTCTCAACATTTGCTCCGCAGTTGTCGTTTTTTGACCTCCTGGGTAGCCTGTGTAGCGAACATACTCCTTGTCAACCAATTTTGTACCTGAAAAAGAGACTTTTTCGGCATTGATTACAATTACGTAGTCACCACAATCTGCATGTGGGGTAAAGTTAACCTTGTGTTTTCCACGGATAACTTTCGCCACCTTGCTTGCTAAACGACCAAGAGCTTGGCCTTCAGCGTCTACGATAAACCACTGCTTATCAGCAGTTTCTTTATTCGTAGATCGGGTTTTGTAACTTAATGTATCCACAATCTTTTATTTTTAAATAAGACAATTCCCCTAAATTGGGGGTGCAAAGATATGATTTCTTGTTTTTATTAACAAGCCTTTTTTAAAATTATTATCAATCCATAATTTAATTCGTAGAAACACGCATTTTGGATGACTAATATTCACAAAAAAGCTTGGCCGTAATGACCAAGCTTTCTTCACTTTTAAAAAATCATGATTCTCTATTCAAACTTTTTTTGTTAAACATTTTATAAATATTAACAGCAGCAACTAAAACTATCAAAATAATAAATGAAATTTTATCCTGCGGATTTCTGTTATAATCAAATATTAAATAGATTAGAGAACTTACTACTAAAACGAAGTAAGAATAAACAATTTTTTTCTTTCTTATAGCCTTAACATCAACAAATGTCAGCGGAAATACGAGTAATGCCAAAATTAATACAATTAAATAATTCATAATTTATAATTTTAAGCGTAAGTATCATAACATAAATATACACAAGCCCAATAAATAAACGGGCCTGTCGTGGTACAGACAACTAAACATGCCGTATATGCTGGCCAATTAGTATCAGTAGCTGGTAAGACCTCATCAACAGAAGTAACTGAATCGAAATTGTCAAAAAAATTATTTATCTGTCCAGATATGCCATTCAGAACAATAATCTTCAAAATTACTATAGAATTCCGGATTACTATTTATTATTGTCTTTCTCAGACTAGATAGTTCATTTTCAAAATCGTCGACTTCACTTTGTGTAAGTCCTAGTAAATTAATGATTTATTCTTCATTATTTTCTAGGTATGCAGCTTTTAATGCAACAAGAGAAACATTATTATCTACAATCTTTTGAGTAGAATAATTCCTAATCTCTAATAATCGCTCTACACTGTTTTCAACAACCAACGAACTTTTTACCACTACAGGATTTTCACTAATCCCAGAATTTATTTCTTTTTCGCGAGGTTCTTTTTGACATGCCCAGATTAAAAAACCAAAAAGCAAAACTAGAATAACAGGTTTTAAAAAATTTTGTCTCGTATAATAACAATTTTGTTTTCCTTAAAATAAAGGAAGATGGTTAATATTAAAATATTTATCTAAATCTACTTAAAGGTGTAAAAAAAAATTGACTTAACAAAATTTTATGAAATAAATTTTTAATCTAAAATACTGTTATTTGTGATTATATATAAAATCATTTACTATTTGTTCATTTTCCTTTGAAAGCATTAATCGCATTACGAGTAAAGTCACTTAATACAAGCTCCCCGCTCATTGCTGCACGATCCGCTAATATTTTATCCCAATGCTCCGTTCCTTGCCAGAAAACTTCTTTCAACATACGCATCGCCTCTGGATTACTAGAAGCCAATCGATTTGCCAAAACATTAATTTCCTCATCCATTTCAGCAGATGTATCAAATACGTCAGCATACAATCCTTTTTTCATTGCCCATTCAGCCGAACGCCATTCAGTCGCGTTTATTGCCAGCTGACTCATCGCCGATAAGCCAATCTTTCTTTCCACAGCAGGACCAACAACAAACGGTCCGATACCAACCGCTAATTCAGAAAGTTTTATGTCCGCAACACGCGTTGCATAACAATAATCAACCACTGATGCAACGCCGACGCCACCACCAACGGCTTTACCATGGATTCGTCCAATAATAAACTTAGGGCATTTACGACATGCATTTATAACCCTTGCGAAACCAGAGAAGAAAATTTTACCAGTTTCCAGATTATCTATGGAAATCAACTCATCAAAACTTGCTCCAGCGCAAAATGCTTTATCTCCAGCAGAGGACAAAATAATGACTTTAGCTTTGCCACTTTGCCCCATTTTCGAAATCGTATCTGCCAATAAGTTCAAAATCTTGCCTGGCAAAGAATTACTTAATGGATGTCCAAATTCGATATACGCAATTCCGTTATCATCGATTCTAGAAATTACATGACCTTGATCAATAGCATCAGACATAAAAACTTTTTTTTGAAAAATTAATCTTCTTTTTTATTTTCCGGCTTGTTTGAAAAACGCTCTTTTTCAGCACCAGGAGAAATTCTTGGTCTCTTTGAAGCAGAAGGTTGAGGTTTTTGAAAACGATTATCTTTTGAAAACGGTTTTTTTACAGGTATCGTTGGCTTTAACGCTTGGCGATTTTCTTTTGGCGAGGCTATCTTCACATCTAAAGCTCGGCCATTCACCTCTAATCCTTTTAATGCTTGAATAGCTGCGATTGCTTCATCAGCGCTATCCATTTCAACGTATCCATAACCTTTGGACTTTTTCGTTTCTTTGTCAAAAACCACATGGGCATAAGTAACTGCTCCAAAAGCAGAAAAGGTAGCTTTCAAATCCTCGGAACTAATTTCCCAGTCAAGATTCGCTATAAATATATTTATCATATAACTAAATGTTGACAAAGCGGCATTCTAAGCGCTTGTCATTTTTTAAGGAGAAATACGAATACACCTTGAATAGAACACAAAATTCAAGGGGAGAAGTATCCGTTCTGTTAACTAACTAAAACTTTTATTTAAGCGTAAAACTATCCGTTCCCGCCAATTGGCCGTCAATATATATTTTGACTTTATAATTTCCTTTTGCAGCATCGGCTCCACTTAAATCATAGAATATCGACATATCAACTCTTTCGTTGTTGTACTCAACATCTTTTTTATCTGAATAAGCAATAGCTCCTCCATCGGTCTGCACTACATTAGACGACTTCACTTGCAATGTTTTACCTGATGGATCGACAATTTGCATATAAACTGATTTCTTTCCTACAGATGCGATTGGATTCTCTGAAATTGTAAAACTTGAGCGTATTTGAACTGTGTTTCTCGCTCTATTCGTTTCCTCTGTGGTATTATTCAATTTCATTCTAAGACCCACGCTAGAAAAGCCGAACACTTGTAGTTTTGAACCTTTTTTCACTTGTTCAGCACTTGATTCAGCATCTACTTTGTATTGATCTCTCTCATTTGTTGTTGTCGATAATTTTATTTTTGTCGTTTGGAGATTAGATTCCAGTTGCAAATTCAAAGTATTTAACGAGTCAATTTGCATCACATAACTTTTCATGATACCACGTAATGTTCCATTTTCTTTGCGCAGTTGAAACAATTGTGACGCAGACATTCTTTTGTTTTGCGCAAGCTCATTCATTAGACCTAGGATTTTCTCTTTTTGAAGATTCAGACTATCTGCTTTCGTTTTATCCTTCTCGATCAAAGCATCGTATGTTTCAAGCATACTTTGGAAATCTTTTCTCAGGTCATTTGACATGTTTCCAACGTACCCTTCGATCATCTGATTCATGCCATCCATGTCAGCGCGCAAAGTTACAGTTTCATTTGAACAGTCATTCAACTGACTATTTTTTTGAGACCACATATAAGCCATCACGCCGAGACCGAGCAGCAATAATAAAATAGTAGCAATAAAGCCACCATTATTTTTTTTCGGCGCTTCTGGAGAAATTTGATCTTCTGACATACAATTTAATTTTATGGTTTATTGATTAATAGTAATAACTCTGCGGTCTTGAAATCTAAGGTACAAAATAATACTAAGCTCTTTCTATTGTATAGGTATAACTTTCCATTATTGCATTGACCAGCAGTTTCTTACAAGCTTCTTGCACTTTTTCCGCAGCTTTATTTTCATCCGCAGCTTCAACAATTAATTGTATGTGACGACCAATTCGAACACTAGAAATATCTGGCAAACCAATATTTTTCATACTGCTTGTTACAGCTTTTCCTTGCGGGTCCAAAAGAGCCTCTAGGGGCATTACATCTATTTCTGCTTTGAATTTCATTTTATCTTTTTTTATTCATTTGGCCTTGGTTTGCAAAAATTGACAAAACCAAGTACAAAAATACAATTAATGCGATAGACCAAACGCCTGTTGACAGAATTAATACAATAGAAAGTAGAATAAAAATATATCTAATTTGATTTCCGTCCCACTTCAATGATTTCAATTTTAGCGCGAA
>JBDNIA010000348.1:0-8976 GCA_041688525.1 Crocinitomicaceae bacterium
CTTAAAAGAACACAACACCTTGTTTTGGGATCAATTTAGAATAAGAATGCGTGCTCATTATTCTTCAAGTGGGAGAAGAATGAATTGGTTAAACTATCCATCAGATGTAAAATTAATTTTTATCCGATTGGATGTAAACAAAAAATTTGCAGCGCTCAACTTTGATGTTCAGGTAAAAGATCCAGAAGTTCTTGATTTGGTTTGGGAACAATTACTTGAAATGCGTATGATAATGGAAAAAACTATGGGAATCGTCGGTGAATGGCAAGACGATTTATTTCTTTCAAATGGTAATCGTTTTTGTCAGATACAATGGAAAAAGGAGCCTTGCTCTTATTTTGACGAGACACAACTCGAAGAAATTTACATCTTTCTAGAAGAGGCTCTGATAAAATTTGATAAATTTTATCAAGAATTTAAAGAAATAGTCATCAACCTTGTCCATTAAGAAAGTGCATTGCTTATTTTTGTCATCTATGTTATATAAAAGAAATTTATTGTCATTACTTTTTTGCTTATGTCTTTTTGTGCTATCGGGTTGGTCACAAGTGAATATTTTTACTGAAGATTTTCAATCAGGTATTCCATCTTCATGGGGTTTGCGCAATTTTGATGGTTTAACGCCCGACGCTTCTGTAGCCGAGTATGCGTCTGCTTGGATAAGTAAAGTGGATATAGATAGTTCAGCAAATTTAACTGCTAGCTCTACCTCATTCTTCTCACCAGCTGGAATAGCCAATCGCTGGTTAATTTCGCCCGGAATTACCTTGGGTTTTTACGGGAATATTTTAACGTGGCGCGCAAGGTCACATGATGCATCGTTTCCAGATAATTATATTGTTCTTGTTTCAAAAACGGATACTGCAAAAGCCAGTTTTACTGATACTTTGGGATATATTATTGGCGAATACGTTGATTGGACGAACAGAAGCGCAAATTTGAGCAATTTGGGTGTGGATAATGAAACGATTTATTTAGCCTTTGTTCTTCAAACCAATGATGGATATAAATTGTATATCGATGATATTGAAGTAACTAAGGAAGATCCGCTTGGGCTGTCAGAAAACATAGGCGAGTATCTTGAGGTAGTGACCATAGAAAATGGACTTTATAGTTTAAAAGGTAACTTCGAACTAATTGAAACTAAAGTTTTTAATTCTCTTGGTCAGCTGATTGTAATAGAAAAAAATAATGAGCTTGATATAAAAAGAGAGAATTCTGGGATTTATTTCATTCAAGTAAATACTTGTAAAGGATTGATTAACAAAACTTTAATCAAGTTTTAGACTTTCACTGTCTGGATAAGTGATTAATTCTAAATCGAAGTCAAAAGCGCTTGATATTTTCGATTTTAGTTTAATTTGAGACGAGGAAATTTTTATTGTTTTAAATGTCCATTTTTCTTTAGGAAATAGAAAAGCACAACTTTTGCTGTCGCTTGATATATTCAGTGTCCCAGTTTTCGAAGGGAAAGTTCCAAGAGTTTTCAAAGGTTGAATTAATATTCTTCCGGAAGAATAAAAAATAATCACATCTTTATTCTTTAGTTTCAATGCGGCGTAATTCACGCCCTTTTTTAACACTTTATTGATTACCCATATGTTACTGGTATTGTCGAGAAATAGGGATTCTCGGTTTATTTTTCTAATTTCTGCGTAATCTGCTGTACAAGAGAATAAAATCGACAAGACCAAAAAAATAGCACGGAAATTCATTTAGAATATCATTTCATTGTTTACTATATTCTGATATATCTCTTTGGAAATAGAATCTTTATATATCGCTTTAACTGGTCCTCCCCAGTTTGCCCCTTGAATTGCTTCAACTTGTTTGTATTGATATTTTCCATCTTGCCAAGTAAACAAGCAATTGTAAAACATGTCTTCGCCTTGCTCTTTATCATTAAATCTTAATAACAAATCATCGTAACCACTTTCGCTCTTGGTTCGTCCAATTATGTTTGCAACAAAGCCATTTGTTTTGATTAAGTTTCCTCTTTCCCTTTGAAAAATCAGCAACCTTCTCAATGGAAATCCCCCGGTTTGTGCTTTAATCAATAAAATAAAACCATTTTTCAATGAAAGATCTTTTCTAAGTGGAATAAATTTAAATTTTTCAAAAGTACAAGGTGGTATTTCAGAAGTAGCAATTAGATTTTCATCGTCACTGCAGATTTTTAATTCCAGCAAAAGTTCTTTCATAACAGGATCTGAGAATTCCGTTTCATCAAATAAAACTTCTATTCCTTGAAAACCTTCTGTGTCTTCTATTTTTTCTGTTTTAGTGTTTTCATCTCTTACTGGTTCGCTTTTACATGCTGAAAAAAGAACTAAAGTCGTTAAAAGGTAAATTACGATTTTCTTCATATCAAATAAATATAGACGTTGTCATGGCTTCAGCTTCTAAAAAACGCTCTTTTACGATTTGGTTACTGACTCCATTCTCATTTAAGTACTCTAAAATTTTTTCAGTTGGCATATTCCCAGTTAAATTATCATTGGCCATGGGACAGCCACCAAAACCTTTTATTGCCCCATCAAATCTTCTCACGCCACTTTCATAGGCGGACGAGATTAGGTTTGTTGAGTTTTCTGGAATAGTATGCAAGTGAGCCCCAAATTCTACTGAAGAGTTCTCCGGAATAATCTGTTTGAATAATTGTGCAACTATTTCAGGATTTGCACATCCAATTGTGTCAGATAGTGCAATAATCTTAATATCGAAATGTTTATTTAATCGTTCAGACCAATGGGAAACTAAATCGGGATGCCAATTTTCACCATAAGGATTTCCGAAGCCCATGGATAGATATACAACTAGTTTCTTTTTACTCTTTAAACAAAGTGATTGTATCTCGTCTAGAGTATGTAATGATTTTTCAATCGTTGCATTTGTGTTTCTTTTTTGGAATTCTTCCGAGATTGAAAACGGATAGCCTAAATAATCAATTTCCTCAAACTTAATAGCATCTTCTGCTCCACGCGTATTTGCAATAATTGCCAGTAGTTTTGTCGCTGATTTTAAGTTTAAACCGGATAAAACATCGGCTGTGTCTCTCATCTGTGGAATCGCTTTTGGTGAAACGAAACTGCCAAAATCTATTGTGTCAAATCCACATTCCAGAAGAATATTTTGGTAGGCTATCTTTTTTTTTGTTGGAATAAAGTCATGCCAACCTTGCATAGCATCTCGCGGACATTCGATTATTTTAATCATGATTTCTATTTTATTTTCTGGCTAAAATTGCTTTATTTATTCTTTTCACAAGACCAGGTCCCTCGTAAATGAAGCCAGAATATAGCTGAATTAAGACTGCACCTGCATCAATTTTTTCAAGAGCGTCTTTTTCCGAATGTATACCTCCTACTCCAATAATTGGAAACGATTTATTAGATTTCTCTGACAGATATCGGATAACTTCAGTTGACCTTTCTTTTAAAGGTTTACCGGAAAGTCCGCCAGCACCAATTTTCTGCAACACCGAAGAATCGGTTGTTAAATTATCTCGACTTATCGTTGTATTGGTTGCAATTACGCCATTAATACCTGATTCTTGAATGATTTCAATAATGTCATCTAATTGTGAGTTCGTTAAATCAGGAGCAATTTTTAAAAAAATTGGTTTTTGACTTTCTTTATCAACATTGAGTTTCATTAAACGTTTCAATAATTTTGTCAGCGGTTCTTTTTCTTGAAGGTCTCTTAAATTCGGAGTGTTTGGCGAAGAAACATTGACAGCAAAATAATCTACATAAGGAAATAGCGCTTCAAAGCATAACTCATAGTCTGAATCAGCATTTTCATTTGTCGTAACTTTATTTTTGCCAATGTTACCGCCTATGACCAAGTCAACGTTTTTCGTTTTTAAGTTTTTAATGGCGATTTCTACTCCATCGTTATTGAAACCCATTCTATTAATGATTCCGCTGTCGTCCTGAATGCGAAACAGTCTTGGTTTATCGTTTCCTGACTGACGAACTGGAGTGACAGTTCCGATTTCAATAAAACCAAAACCACAATAATACATTTCATTAAAAATTTCAGCATTCTTATCAAAGCCAGCGGCAAGGCCAACAGGGTTTTTAAAGTTTAATCCAGCAACTTGAGTCTGAAGTCTTTCATCATCAACAGAGTATATTTTTTTGAAAAACCACTTAAAACCAGGAATTGTTAATATTATTTTTAAAAGTCCGATAGTAAAATAATGGACTTTTTCTGGATTGAAACGGAAGAGGATGGAACGAAGAGCACTGTACATTTTTTTATACAAATTTAATACACCTCAGTAAAAGAAATTGTAATTAACAATAAAATTTTAATATTATTAAAACTTGTATCGGCCGCCTCCTTTATACTTAGGTGATCGACCGAACTTATAGTTGTAGGGCTTGTAGGTAAGATTTTTATAAAAAACAATGTTGATATTTGCGTAACTATCTTTATGTTTATCCCCTCGCTGCTGGCCTTCGGCAAACCAAGATTGATTCTGGACAGACGGATTTGAAAGATACGCCGCTTCATCCCCGTAAACTGCTGCTATTTCCGTTTGACTGTGATAGTTTGTCGACACGTCATCAATATAATCAGAAAAAGTTTTTGTATAAGAAAATTCAAGCCCAATTCTCCACACTTTATCTAAACCCGTTCTAATACCAAATCCCATTGGTACAATCGCAGTTACAAAACCGTATTGTTTAGGACCATCGGGAAGACCTTGTCCTTCAGTGTGTGATTCTCTGAGATTAACCCATGACCCTTTGTACAAAGCTTGTGGGTTGAAATAGGTTGCACCAAACCCACCAAACAAATAGGCTTGAATATTTTTATCTTTTTGACCTCGCACTCCGAAAATCCTGTACTGGGCTCCTACTAACTCTTGAGCATAAAAAATCCATTCTAGTCTCTGAGAAATACTAACTATTGGTGAGCGAAAACTAAGATTTCTGCTTTTTCGAATGATTTCTTCAGTAAGAGCATCACTTCCTCTTACCATGCCGCCGCTTGTTTGAAATGTAGTTGCGAATTTTGGTGCAAATCTATATCTAAAACCAATCAGGCCACCTAATGAAGTTGCTTTGAAATCTAAATCAGCTGGGCTGTAATGTGTGCCAATTTTGTCTCTACCGCCTAAATCTCCTAAAAAACTCATGGAACCTATACCTACAATGAATTCTTTTTTGTTTAAAGACCAATTTCGGGGATTATTGAAATTAGTGTTTTGACCAAATACAGCAGGGCTAATCAAGTGTAAAGTATATGTTAGAAGAATTAGTTTTAATACTTTCATAGATCTAATTGTGACAAATGTAGTCAAATTACGCGTAATTTCATAAAACTTAAAAAAAACAATTTACGGAGTATTGTTTATATCTCAGATCGCGTGAAGATAAAAACCTCATTTTCAGCTGACACTTGAAGCTTTATTTCACTGTCTGATAGCCTTAATATTTGAAAAATCAGGCTATCTAGGGGCTCATTTGTTTTTAAAAAACACAAAGAATCGGACTTTCCAGTGAAAAATTCTGATTTGTAAAGATTTTGACTACTTTAAAATTTACCAAACCAATCTTTCACCTGGCTTGGATTTATTTTTAAGTCAGCCAAAATACATTTATTATCAATGAAATAGATATACCAGGAATAAGCATTTTCAGATGTGCACTTGTATATTTTACATTCATTTTTCAAAATTCTGATTGTATCATTCTGACTAACTGCCAAAGCTGATAACATCAGAGAAAACATTAATAGAACATTATTCATCTTCATTTATTGGTGTTAAATTCATAGAAGTTAAATGTAGAACTTTTCCAGTAAAGGGATCGATGGCTTTAATATTGGTAAATAATATCATGTTGTTCAATCCATAGGTGGCAATATGTGTGCAAACGGAATCTGGAATTCGATTTCCGGCGATGTGCTGCTCTCTTATTCCATATTTTCCTCTATATTGAAAATCAAATGATATAATATAACTATCCGCTTCTGTTTTAATTCCTTCTGAATTGCACAGTTTCCAAAAAGGAATATTTCCAAATTGAATACCAGATATACTTGGAAAATAATTCAAGATTTTCTTGATTTTTATTGTGTCCGTTTGTGAAAAACTAGAAAACGTAAGAATACTAAACAGTAATATTAGCTTCACCGAGAATGGATTGAATGTTGTCCAAAGTTACTTTTTTTGAATCCAAAGACTCTAAGATTAGAATTTGCTTGTTTTTGGTATGTTCGTTCACTAAACGCTTATAAAAAACGTCTCCTTTATCATCAATAATTACTAAAGTACTTTCATGATTAAACCATCCAATATCGTCTGTCTTGTGCTGGTAATAATTTCCAAAAGAGTATCTCGCACCTTTTCTTTTGTCGAATACAAAAGCGGCTTCTAGTTGAATTTTCGTACCTTCTTGAGTTTCAAAGCTTAGAAAGCTTGGTAACTCTGGTGGGTATGGAATTGGATTATCGCAATTGAAAACACCGAAAGAAGTTGTTTTAAAATTAGCAGTTCCCATCTGAATTGCTGTATTGTTTGCATCTATTTTAGTTCGATTGACAGCAACTTGTCGTTCCATGGCTCTAGTTACCAACGCTGATTTTCTAAGTTGTTCTTTTAACTCGGTTATCAATCTTTCTTATTCTTTTTTTAGTGCTACTAAATCTCGCTCTGCTTTTTTCTTCTCTTCTCTCAATTTTTTCACAACAAGATTTTTCTCATTTGAAGCATCGCTCATCTTTTGTTCCATTTGAGACAAACTTTTACCTTTTAGCACTGGTCGAATTGGCAACGAATATTTTTCATCGGCATTGCTAAAAGTTGCTATATAGTAGTCTGATTGTTTTTTGATGTCCACATCGTGCCAAGTTTGTGATTGTGCATAACTAGTTCTTTTAGAATAGTCGAACATATTTGCTTCACTTTGGTTTTTTGGTAAAATATACTCAAACTCGATATCTTTATATCCAATCAATTCGGGGTAATCCCTTTGGTTAAATTCAATGATAAGTTTTCTAGAATTTTCAGCAGGTATCAAAGATTCGATGACTGACTTAGATTTTATTGCAACTGGATATTTTAAAATCTCTTTTTCACAAATTTCAATTTTCTCTTTTTTAACTTCAATTTGACTCTCAACTTTCTTTAATTGACCATTTATTGTGGTTGAATTATTGGACGTCATCTTGCACGGAGTTTCTTTCCATTCCCTATTTTCCTCATCAAGTTTCCAAAATTTAAATCCTTCAGGAGACTCATATAATGCCATATGCACTTCCATCGGTAAATTATCACTCAAAGAAACTGACTTACCTTCTTTTTCAGCGCGAACTTCTATCATTCCGGCAGATTCAAAAGCTGAATTAGATTGATAATCCATAGGGATTCCAGCTAAAAAAGCACTTGATTTATCTTGAAATTCTCGGACTTTTACTTGAACTCTTTCACCGGGAATACTTTTTAAAGAATTTGCAGGTATGCGAATTGTTGTTCCAGATGTAAGCGCTGCATTTAAGCCTTTTTCTGGCAACACCTCGAATATTTGAAAGTCTAAATCTTGTCCAGACATCGGAGGGTTGATACACGGAGTATCATCATGTATTGACTGTTTGGAATCTGAAGATGTAATTAAAGTAGTTTTATTTCCGTACGCGTTTACTTTTGATTGAAATGTTATAAAAAGAATTACTGCTAAACTTGAAAGTCCGACGGGTCCATAAAACCATGGATTTTTCCATATTGGAGGTTTTAGAGATTCAAACCCATTCAGAATCTTTTGATACGCTTGATTGGATTTAATGTAATCGCTATTTAATTTGTCACGATCGAGATTGAATTTTGTCTTCATACTCACTTATTTATCAAATAAAATGTTTTTTCAGTTTTTCCAAAGCTCTAAAGCACTTAACTTTTGCATTGTTTTCTGTCAAATCAAGAATCTCTCCAATTTCTCTAAATGCTCTTTTTTCAAAATAACGCATTTCAATTAATTGAAGGTCATTCTCGTTTAACTTTTTGAGCATTTCAAAAAGTTTTTCACGGTTTGATTCATTTTGCTCTTCGTCCATTTCTTCAACCATATCCGCTAGGTTTAAAGTATCTAAATTGACGGTTCGTGTGGCTTTTCGATTCCGAAAAGCCTGGTAGAGTTCACTTTTAGCTATACGATACAACCATGAAGATAGAGGTACTCCGCGGTATTCATAGGTCTTGATATTTTTCAAGGCTTTCATGAATACTTGTGAAGTAACATCAAAAGCTAATTCTTGATCGTCCATTCTTTGGTAGACATATCTAAAAATTTGCTCATGGTACTTTTCGTACAGCGGACCGAACTTCTCCGGGTCTTTCTGCGCTCTCCGAATCCAGCCTAGTTCCTCCTCTAACTTGGCTGAAGTCTGGTGATACAATAGGTTCACTGACATACTAATAGGGTTTTTATTCAAGCAATTAAAGTGTGTATTTGGCACACTTCGTTTTTATAAGTGAATCAATAATGATTCGTTACAAGATCAACGATAATATTTAAAAAATATTGCTCGTGCGCAGCAAAACCCATTTAATTATAGAGGTAGTTATGAAAATCGGATACAGTGTATTTAGGTTATTTAGATAACACTTGGCGGTATATCTTTTCGTACATAGGAAGCACTTTTTCTAAGCTAAAATCTTTCGCTCTATTCAGTGCGTTGATTTTAAATTCAGCCATTTTTTCTTTTGATTCTAATAATTTTATTGCGTTTTGAGCCATATCGTGAATATCGCCAACATTTGATAAGTAGCCAGTTACTTCATGTATGTTGACTTCTGGGATTCCTCCCGTATTAGAAGAAATAACAGGAACAGACATAGCCATAGCTTCTAAAGCCGCAAGACCAAAACTTTCTGTTTCAGAGGGTAGAAGGAATAAGTCAGAAATACTTAAAACATGAGCTGTGTCTCTAACTTTCCCGATTGTGATTACTCTATCGCATAAGTTA